>NZ_VATN01000063.1:0-3693 GCF_005781105.1 Escherichia sp. E2586 | reverse complement strand
CAAATTTACTATGCCACTACAGACGCGGATACTTTCGGTATCTCTTTACGCTATAGCACATACAAGCAGTGAACTATCAACTGGTGCGAGTGTAGGGGCTCAATGCTAATGTCTATTTGAGGACTGCAGATGTTTTCCTCGGCTGGGTAAGTTGTTAACCCCAGAATTTGGGCCAAGTATTGTATGTGGCGAAGCTGGTACAGGAACAAAGGGATAACCGTCGTTTTAAAGCTCTTCCATCGGTGAATAGCCCCGATGTGACCCGGAACAAGTCTCAGCATTCACGGGATGAAAACGATTTGCTTGATGCGATGATAAAACTACAGAACGGCTCTGGGCAGAAGGTCTAAGAATACACGCCTTGCTCTAGTCGTGTTATTAACGCTATTACCGTTTGGATTCCTGATTCGCTCCCCATAAGTTCTTCAGGGGTTTGCCACCGTAACGCTCGGTTGGGTTCATGGCACCACTTTTGGGCCGCACTTTCGTTACCTTCAAACAATTGCGTAGCCAGTTGATGGACATCTTCTCTGTTCAAGGAGTCAACTCCACTATTTAGTTATCGTTTTCTTAATCTGTTTAATGACTGGATATGAACTTCGCTACTCATTTTAGCAATGAGTAACAAGTCAATGTATCAGATGCATTCGTGACTAATACAAATAAATGCGTATAACCATTTGACAATAAAGGTTTAGATGAAAAAAAGAGAGAGTGAAATCGAATTTCACTCTCTCCATTCGGGCGCTAGGCTGGTTAGCCTCATTAAATATGATGTAACCAACGCGTCCCCCTGTATGCTAGACGCTTACAACTATAATCACTGTACATCATGGATGCAACTTTTTTGCTAATAACATTCAGCAGAGGTTGCAATGAAGTGTATGTATGTCGAACGCTACCAACCTGCATCAGTCAATGGAACCTGTTGAGTTGTTCAGCTATATCGACGTTGTTTGATTTACTTTCCATTGCCCATACAGTACTGACCGCGTATCTATAGAAAGGAGTGGTTTATCATTGATTGTAAATCATAAAAATGGCAGCCTCACCAATTATCAGACTCTGTTTGTCCGACAATATCTCAAATGATACAACCAGTTCTAATCAAGATAAAAGAAAGGTGGTTTAATATAATAACCTAGGCAGCACTCCATTATATCCCTTTTATTATTAACGAAAACAACCGAACAATCGTTGGACATGATCTTTTACATCCAGTATACCAAACAACTCTCAATTTAAACTGAGAATGTAATTTGATAATAACTATCCAGATACTGGCTGGCGAGAGAATTTAACATATGGTAATTATATGTTCTATAAATAATTATCTCGCCATTTTAAATTCTATTAATATTATCGGGGTTATTTACGCTGAAAGGAAAATATTTACTTTATTAGTGGATGGTGAGTGGAATTGTAAGTGTTTTAGTTGGTGCTTATATTTTTTTTGATATTAAAAATATATGATTGATGTCTATTATTTCCTCAACAATCTGTTCCCTGGTGTTACCATTTAAAATAGCCATGGATAATAGCAAATAGCCCGTTTTAGTTCCAAGTGTTTTTTATCGCGCCCAATAAAATAATGGTGTTGTTGATATTCTTCAGGCCTAATATGAAGAGGTAATGACATTAGATGTGCACGGTAGGTACGAATAATAGAAATATCGGTTCGTTATATTTTACAGAGTAAGTTATGCGTTAAACTATCAGATTCTTATATGAGCACATTGCCCTTGCATAAATACAATTGCAATAATTTTCTACTCGAATTAAAAGATCGGTTTTGGAGATGGAAAAGTAACTTTTATAAATTTTGAACTATCGATTTAAGCTTCTAAACCATCCATTAAACTATTGTCCTTACTTGTATCACTTTTTAACCAAAGTCTCCAGGGTTTTCTCAAAACCCCTGAGCCTGCTAACGAAAATTTTACTGCTTAAAAAAAACGCAATACTGCAATCAGTATCTGCGATATGCCGAGAAACTTTCGCGAAAAAACGTCTTTGCGTGATTATATCTCTGATTGCTTAGGATGACTACGACATAGGGTCACTTTTTCCTTAAAAATGGCCCTATGTGCACCTCGCATAGGGTCACTTATTGATGAAAAGTGACCCTATGTAATCACGATATAGGGTCACTTTTTTTAAAAGTGGCACTATGTACAAAAATCATAGGATCATTTTTCTCGAAAAAGTGGCACTAGATATATGTATAACTTAAATGGCAAAACAGTACTTATCAACTCACAATAATACCAATACCCATTGTCAAAAAAGCTACTTTTATGTAGCATTAGAAAACATCCTCATACGACCCTCCCATTCCCATCTGACGTGCTTTTCAAACTGTTAACTTCCAGCTGCATTCCAGGCATTCAAAATGCCTCAAAAAAACACAAAAAAAAGTCCCATTTGTGAAAAAAAACTGATAATCTCTTCGGTATGGTTATTTTAAATCAAGAGGTCGCATATCTAATTCGAAACTATTAAAGTCACCGGAGATATCACTCAGTTTGTTGTGTTCACAAATTTATGTGTTTCGGGAAGAAACTGAAGACATGATCACAATTTACTGGATCGTGTGGAAGGAAAGGAGTCATCAGGAGATAAATTTACCGTGACCAGGCAATACGGTGAAGAAGGAGTATCTGGGGGTGTATGTACCAAAAGTTGCATTATAATTGGTAATGCAAAGAAAGTTACAATTACATGGCATAAGTTTAGCACGTATAAAACGAGGTCACTGAGTTACATTTAAAAACTTGTTTTTGTAATGAAGAGCGAAAATATGCGAAAAACACATTTTGTGAACCATGCGATCTGGGAATATTGGATGGTTGCGGAGACGGACGGATTACTATAACCATTACGGCAAGAACGCTCTATTTTAACAGCACGAAATTAAGAGGCTTTGATGATGTAAGTACCGCTATTTCATTATTGTTTAGAACAGTTAATGTTGACGAGTGTGCCCCAATTTTCTTATCTGCTAAATTTTCTCCTGCACAGTTAAACTTCGGCAATCAGAATACTATACACTTTTACAAACATATTTTTGAAATGAACAGCTCGTTTACACTGGAATATAAATTAAATTTTCTGGATTATTTGTCGGTTAGCGATTATAACGTATATGGTTTACAGTATTACTCGAAGTCTCAACATGTAAAGAGAACGCATAAAGAAAATACCTAACGTTTATTTTATTTACCTTTTTGATTATTTTGTCGAAAAAAAATAAAACAGAACTAAAGCGTGCGGATATATATATCTACGGGATTGTCCACCACACTGAACATCAAAAGAGAAAGCTGCCGGTTAAAGGAAAAACGCAAAGTGGGAATGCTGGCAAAAAACGCTACGCCAATCAGTGATGATGAAATGGCGGAAACAGACATCTGAACCTGGCTCTTGACAGATTGTGTAATGGTTCATGCTAATGTCACACGTGATAATACCCAGCCAGAAAGGCTGGGTATTTCCGATGACTACGGATACATATCAATGAACACTTCGCGCAGATAAGAGTATTCCTGCTTATTCTGACAATAGTATTCCACTCTCAGCGTGCTCTGATCCACGCCCTGCGGGGGCATATCACAGCCCGCCAGATCGACCACTCGTACCTACCAGGTCGTCGTGCCATTCGTTAGCGTGCGTCCGTCAACGTAACTCCAGTTC
>NZ_VATN01000062.1:0-2276 GCF_005781105.1 Escherichia sp. E2586 | reverse complement strand
TATCGAGTTCGGTGACCGCCTGGACGGTCACTTCTGAGAAAAGGCATTTACACAGAATCCTAAACAGGCTCCGGGGAAGCGCTAATCAAAATTCAGTTTGTCGCGGGCGCGACGAAGCCGTTGCTCGCCACGGCGATCGTATTTTTGCGTTGTTGTGACACTGGCATGACCCATCGCATCTTTTACCGTGATTAAGTCTTCGCCGTTTTCAAGCAACGCAGTAGCAAACGTTCTTCGCAGATCGTGAGGGGCGCATTTTTCAATTCCTGCCTCTCGCTGCCTCACCTGCAATATGTGATAAACCGCCTGGTCAGTGAGTCTTGCGCAGGTCACATCATCAAAACGGCGGATGCGCGTAAACAACGGTCCCGGTGCATCTCCCCTTACCTGTTCAATCCAGGTCTGTAATCTTACCCATGTCCCTTCCGGCATATAAGCCAGCCGTTCTTTATTCCCTTTTCCTAAGACACGCAATGCGCGTTCATAAGTGACAATGTCACTTATATTAAGCCCTACGGCCTCAGAACGACGCAATCCACAGCCTAACAACACTCCCAACATCGCAGCGTCTCTGGGGCCACGACAGCTACGATCGGTTTCGCAGACCTGAAATAACTGCCGGATCTCTTCTCGGTGCAATGCCCGACCTCGTTGAAGTTTACTTCCGCGAAAATTACGTACGGCAAGAATGTGCTGGAAGCTTTCGACATCCATAAGCTTCAACATCCAGGCCTCTTTCGCTACGCCTTTAAGTGCAGACAAATAGGTATTGATTGTCGCCGTTGCCCTGCCCGTATCCCGTAGCAATTCAGCAACCGCCATGATGTGGTGTCGGCGTAAACTGCCCCAGGGGCAAGTCTCCGCATTGGCCGCCCCCAACATTCTGGCAACGATGCCCAGAAAAGATGCCATCGTTTGCCGACTGCGCGGTGAGTTAAGAGAAAGCAAGTATGCCCTTACCGGATTAAGGAGATGCTCGCTTTCTACAGATGTTGGCCATAACTCGGGTTCTGAGGGAACGAGTTGCTGAAAATTATTCATCTCAGGATCATTGTCGGGAAGATGGGTCATACAAAGACCTCACAACAGCGAAAAACGTCAGATGCGCTACGTAAAAAATTGGCATAAGTGTGCCACACAAGTGGCATTCAGAAAATCTACTTTTTCAAAGGTACATTTTAATAAGTAGAGTCGATTATGATTCCCCATACCCGGAACATATCCCATTCCATAGACGCTGTGGCGAAACAGCCAAATCCAGATGCCATCAGGAAGAAGCATAAAGTCGCTCATACAAGATGTTATTACGATAAAAGTAATAGCAGTTTATTTTTTAGGCTGAATTAATTCTCGAAGCTGATGGTTTTATAACCAATAAATGACAGCACTTATCTGTATAAAAATAATAATATCTCTTTGCCGATTATGTTTATTAAGCCTATTTCAATTAAACAATTAAGGAATTTATTATGCCAAAAGTTACTGGTGTTCGGGTGAATTACTATGATTTCGATATGAAAAAAGATATGACTAATGGGTCTTTCCCAAAAACATTATTCCCTGGGGCAACATTTCAGATGATGGTTGATAATGATGTTGTCTATAATAATACGGTAGACTGGAGTGTTTCTACCAATGCAGGAGACAACACAGTTACTGTAAATCAGGACGGCGTAGTGTCATTTTCAAAAGATATTGATGAAAATTGCATTGGTAAAACATTTGTCATTTTTGCCACTAATAAGGTTACAGACAAATATATTTCAGCATATGTAATTAAACCTCTTCGCTTCTTTAAACCACATGTCGAAACCTGGGATGGATTCTGCAGCGCATGGAAGTGGGTTGTGGATGAAAAAGGCACTTTCCCTGCCCGCCGCGATATCAACAATGTCCCTTACGATGAACTGGAAATCGAATCATATCATGATATAAAACGTGAAGTAAATTCTGGGCTTTTTCAGGAATGGGGATTTTTATTATTTAGTGGGTGGACTAATCCTTTACATGGTGCAATTGGTAATCATGAATCAGCAATTTTTTCGGAAGAAAATAACGAAATATATATCTCGGAAGTACGCTCCCATAACTCAAGAGATCTCTGGGATGATTCGATGGATCTATATGCACAGGCTGTGGCGTTTTACGGACAATCTATTGTTTCATGATATTTTTATACGCGTAATACTCCTCCAGTAATTGAGAACAATATTATTATTTGTGGGAAACCCCATAGTCAATGCATTGAATATATATAGTGGTCAACAAAAACTGGC
>NZ_VATN01000061.1:0-1029 GCF_005781105.1 Escherichia sp. E2586 | reverse complement strand
GATGAACGCGGCAATCTTCTTGCCGTGACCGATCCGCTGCAACAGAACACCCGGTATCAGTATGACCGCCACGGCCAGGTGGTACAGATAACCGATGCCCGTGGGGGGAATAAATACCTTCAGTGGAACGAAGACGGGCAGCTCATGCGACATACGGACTGTTCCGGCGCGCAGACGGCCTGGTTCTACGACGAACGCACGCGGCTGATACGGATGACTGACGCGCAGGGCCACAGCACCCGCTACGGGTATGACGACAGCGGTCACCTGGTGGAGGTGATACTGGCGGACGGCCGCACGGTGAATTACCAGTCAGACGCGGCGGGCAGGCTGGTGAAGTACACCAGCCCGATGGGGAGGATAACGCGCTGGCAACGCGACGGGCAGGGCCGGGTGCGCAGCCGGACGGACGCGACGGGACGCAGGACGGCGTTCGGGTACGACGCTTACGGGCGGCTGACCCGGCTGACAAACGAGAACGGAGAAAGCTATCAGTTCCGCCACGATGTGCTGGACCGTCTGGCGGAGCAGATAAACCCGGACGGTTGCCGCCAGGCGTACCGTTACAACGCGCTGAACGCGGTCACGGAAGTGGTGTTCACCGGGGACCGGGGCGGTGAAATCCGTCACCGGCTGGCGCGTGATGCGGTGGGCCGGCTCACGGCAAAGGAGACAGCCGACAGCCGTACGGAATACGTCTGTGATGCGGCAGACCAGCTACTGGAAATCCGCCGCCGGCGGTCGGATGCCGGGGAAACAGACGCACCGGAGATTATCCGTTTCAGTTACGACAGACTGGGGCGGATGCTGACTGAGGAGACGGCGCAGGGCGTCTTAACCCATCAGTACGATGAACTCAGCAACCGGACTGCCACCACCTTTCCGGACGGCAGAACACAGCGCCATCTGTACTACGGGAGCGGACATCTCCAGCAGATAAATCTGGACCGGGAGGTCATCAGCGAGTTCACACGTGACGCCCTGCACCGGGAGGTGCTCAGAAGTCAGGGGCGACTGAGCACGCGGCAG
>NZ_VATN01000060.1:0-1019 GCF_005781105.1 Escherichia sp. E2586 | reverse complement strand
GCATTCGACCAGATCGATAACGCGCCGGAAGAAAAAGCTCGTGGTATCACCATCAACACTTCTCACGTTGAATATGACACCCCGACCCGTCACTACGCACACGTAGACTGCCCGGGGCACGCCGACTATGTTAAAAACATGATCACTGGTGCTGCTCAGATGGACGGCGCGATCCTGGTAGTTGCTGCGACTGACGGCCCGATGCCGCAGACTCGTGAGCACATCCTGCTGGGTCGTCAGGTAGGCGTTCCGTACATCATCGTGTTCCTGAACAAATGTGACATGGTTGATGACGAAGAGCTGCTGGAACTGGTTGAAATGGAAGTTCGTGAACTTCTGTCTCAGTACGACTTCCCGGGCGACGACACTCCGATCGTTCGTGGTTCTGCTCTGAAAGCGCTGGAAGGCGACGCAGAGTGGGAAGCGAAAATCCTGGAACTGGCTGGCTTCCTGGATTCTTACATTCCGGAACCAGAGCGTGCGATTGACAAGCCGTTCCTGCTGCCGATCGAAGACGTATTCTCCATCTCCGGTCGTGGTACCGTTGTTACCGGTCGTGTAGAACGCGGTATCATCAAAGTTGGTGAAGAAGTTGAAATCGTTGGTATCAAAGAGACTCAGAAGTCTACCTGTACTGGCGTTGAAATGTTCCGCAAACTGCTGGACGAAGGCCGTGCTGGTGAGAACGTAGGTGTTCTGCTGCGTGGTATCAAACGTGAAGAAATCGAACGTGGTCAGGTACTGGCTAAGCCGGGCACCATCAAGCCGCACACCAAGTTCGAATCTGAAGTGTACATTCTGTCCAAAGATGAAGGCGGTCGTCATACTCCGTTCTTCAAAGGCTACCGTCCGCAGTTCTACTTCCGTACTACTGACGTGACTGGTACCATCGAACTGCCGGAAGGCGTAGAGATGGTAATGCCGGGCGACAACATCAAAATGGTTGTTACCCTGATCCACCCGATCGCGATGGACGACGGTCTGCGTTTCGCAATCCGTGAAGGCGGCCGTACCGTTGG
>NZ_VATN01000059.1:0-2668 GCF_005781105.1 Escherichia sp. E2586 | reverse complement strand
CGGGCGGTTCATAGTTACGGACCCGATAGGGCTAAATGGGGGAATAAACCTCTATCAGTATGCGCCTAATCCGCTGTCATGGATCGATCCGTTAGGGTTGATGTGTGCAACTTTGAAGAAAAGCGGCCATGCTTTACAACGGCATCGTGAAGGACGACCTATTGGTACTGTTATTAATGATCTTCAAAGGGCTAGACCCAGTGATATTCTAATTCAGACGGCAGATAATCGTTGGGTTGTGAAGGGACCAAATGGAAGGATTCATATTATAGAAGCGGATGGTTCCGAAGTTGTAACCACGATGACAAATCCCAAGCGCAATACGAGTAGAAGAACGAGTGATCAGGGTAACGGTCCGCGATGGCGGCATATGACCCCAGAAGAAGAACAAAAATTTAAAGACATATTTGGTGATTATGTGAGGTTCTGATATGTATCTTATAAAACATGATGATAGTTCAGGTGTTTCCATGTTCCAACTGGAATTATCAGAAGGTGAGTTGATTCTATATGAATCTTGTTTGCATTATGTTTTGAAAAATTGTCCTGAGCATGATGTTTCTGATGTTGTGGAGTGTGAAGACAAGGAAGAGCTGACTTATTTCCAAGAGGCGATTTTAAGGCTTCTGGTTAAATATGCAGACAAAACACTCTTACCTGAAAGATATTTTGAACACCCATATCCAGAATATAAAGATTATGAATAAGCGACACATTATAGCATTACGATGGTACAGATCTGGTGATGAGCATTGTGGGTGAAAATGTGCTTAAGCCAGTTGGCAGCAGTGGTCACGTTTTCTGACGGACATTGCCGGATGTTGAGCTGCATGCCAGTGCGCTGGTCCGGCGGGAGCGCCCGGCGCTGTGGGTGCGGGGAGAGCGACTGAATGACGGTACCAGAATACAGCAAAATCTGCGCTTTCAGGGGCAGTATCTTGACCGTGAAACGGGGTTGCATTATAACCTGTTCAGGTATTATGACCCTGATTGTGGAAGGTTTACGCAGCCTGATCCGATAGGGCTGCGGGGCGGGTTAAACTTATATGCTTATGCGCCGAATCCGTTAAGCTGGATCGATCCTTTAGGTCTTAAATGTGGAGGTGTTAACCGGCGTCAGGCTTTAAATAAAGCAAAAGATCTTGCGGGTATACCTCGTTCTCAACAGCCTAATAGGCAATGGACGGTTGGTAATAATCCAATGAGGAGAGGACAAACGAATTATAGATATTCGGAAGATCTTGGTTCTCATGGACGATATTATGAATATACAGATGCCCGAGGACATAAGAGAGTCGTTGTTGAGCATACTGCCGATCCGAGAGCACCAGGACCACATACTCATGCAGGGCAACCTAAACCAGGTGCAGATCCCAGAACCTATGATTTTAAAAATGATAGGTACCAAAAGATAAATAATCCTTCAACCAATGATCACCATATTTATTATGATTAATAAAATTGAAGAAAAACTAATTCTGCTTAGAGCAAAGAAATTTACTGATAATCTTGAAGGACTTGAATCATTCTCCATCTCTTTGTTGGGAAACGATATTTTTTTATGGCATAGAGATGAATTAAAAATGGCCAATGCTATTGACAATAAGAATGAAAGGGTTCTCTTTAAACAACCCGTAGCGGAAGATAAGCTAATTAATGCTGTGATTTCTTTATTGAATATAGACAAAATTTTTCTTTGCTGGCTTGTTTATGAGGACAGGTGTGGAATATTTATTCGCGGAAATGATTTCAAATTATTTTTAGCTAGCGTATTTAGATTAAATAATTCATATGATGCATCACTAATATTTGAATCACCTGATAGAGTAATTTCTATAAGTGACAATGAGTATGATGTTGATATTTTTTATAAACTAAAATAGCACCTGAAAGGCTGGGAAGAATATTAAACCTTCCCGGCTTTTTTATTATTTAGCTCTCGTTCAGTCCACTAAACCAGCACGTCCTTCACGCCCTTAACCACCCGTTTAGCCTGATAAAGCTGCTCGCGCAGCTCCTGCACCTCATTGCTCTCAGCCATCAACACAATACACCCCTCCGATATTTTTACGGTCACGCCGCGTCCGGTCTCAAATCCCGCCTCAGCCAGCCAGTCGCCTTTAAGGTGCAGGCTGGGGTGTCGTGAATAATATGTCGTCATACCCGTTTTGCTGTTGCGGTGGCAGACACTGACATAGCCCACCTGATAGTGGCGCTGGGTTTTGGAAATGGTGACTTCTGGCGTAATATCGTGTTCAGCCATGATTAACTACTCCTGTTAGTTGCTTGTGGTGAGCGGCTGTTACAGGCGGCAACCTGTAGCAGTCGCGTTAAATATCAACGCATTACCTTCATTACCTGCTTCATCTTCTCCTGCGTGATCGCCATATCCAGAATACGGCAGATCACTTCCTGATCGTCTGCTTTAAGCTCATCAACCTGCTTACATGGTTCTTTTAACCTATTGTTTTTAATATCAAAAACAGGAGCGGTGGAACCCTCTTCACCCAGCAGCAGGTGGTCAATACTGACTTCCAGAAGCTGGGCCAGCTTAATGATGTAATCAAACTGCGGCTTAACCTGTCCCTGCTCCCAGTGTAAATAGACCCGTTTTAGTTCCATGCATTTTTTGAGAACCCGGCCAAATTGACCCTGGCCCAAAATCAGT
>NZ_VATN01000058.1:0-1017 GCF_005781105.1 Escherichia sp. E2586 | reverse complement strand
TGACCCTGGCCCAAAATCAGTGCAGTGCTAAATCAGAGATCTTCGTCTTTCCGGAGACTTCGGATGAATTCAGCCGGAGTCATGTCATTTAATGATGAATGTGTCCTTTCATGATTATATTCCCTGCGCCAGCTGTCGAGTTTGTCCTGCGCATCTTCCAGTGACAGGAACCAGTGAATGTTCAGGCATTCATCCCGCAGACTGCCGTTAAATGATTCAATGAACGGGTTATCTGTCGGCTTTCCGGGGCGCGAGAAGTCCAGGGTCACGCCGTGTTCATACGCCCATTTATCCAGACTTTTTGAGATAAACTCGCTGCCGTTATCTGTCTGAATACGTACTGGCAGGCGCTTACCCAGCACCCGCAACCCTTCCATCACACCGACCACATCCTCGCCTTTCAGCGACTTTCCGGCATGGATCGCCAGACACTCCCGACTAAAATTATCGACTACAGTCAGCGCCCGGAAACGCCGTCCGTTAAACAGATTATCCGACACGAAATCCATACTCCAGCACTGATCGATATGCGTCAGGACCGGACGTTGCTGGCGATGTGCTGCACTGACATGTCTGCGGGGGCGCTTTCTGCGCAGGTTGAGGCCTTCCAGACAGTAAATCCGGTGTGTTTTCTTATGGTTAACAAGCCAGCCCTCCCGCCGCAGCTGGATATGAATACGCGGACAACCATACCGTATCCGGGTTTCCGCGATCTCCCGGATACGCTGGGTTATCGCCCGATCGTCACGCCGGCTCTGCCAGTGGTAGACAGTTCTGCTCTGCATCAGCAACCCGCATCCCCGGCGGACACTGATGCGGTATGCTTCCTGCAGGAAATGCACCGCCTGGCGCTTCTGAGCCGGCCTCAGAACTTTTGTTTCAGTACCTCCTGCAACATCTCCTTATCCAGACTCAGATCGGCCACCAGTTTCTTCAGCCGCTGATTTTCATCCTCCAGTTGCCGCAGACGCCGCAGTTCCGTCACGCCCAGACCGGCAAATTTCTTCTTCCAGTTGT
>NZ_VATN01000057.1:0-2530 GCF_005781105.1 Escherichia sp. E2586 | reverse complement strand
CGCTCTGAACTCCGGGCACACCGTAAGTAAAATCAGCCACCCACAACTGGTCAGGACGTTCTGCCACAAACTGACGGTTTACGCGGTCGCCTGCGGCAACGGCTTTCCGGCTGACGGTAGTGCGGACCTTTTTACCCCGGAGAACACCGGCAAGTCCCATAACCGCCATGAGACGTGCCACAGTGCATCTGGCCACTCTGATACCTTCCCGTAACAACTGACGCCAGACTTTACGCACACCGTATACCTTGTGATTTTCATCGTATACGCGCTGTATCTCTTTCTTCAGCCAGTCATCGCGCTGCGCACGGGCACTGCGTTTATCAGGATGATGTCGCTGTTGCTGACAGTGGTAATACGTTGACGGGGCAATATGTAGTTCACTGCATACCGGTCCGACCCCGTACAGCTTACGCAGCTTATCCAGCAGTGGCATCACTTTTTCCAGAGGCGGTCGAACTCCACCTTCGCAAAATAAGCGGAAGCCTGGCGAAGGATATCGTTACTGCGGCGCAGTTCACGATTTTCACGTTCCAGCTCTTTCAGACGCTGACGTTCAGCGGTGGTGAGCCCGCCATCACCGCCTCCGGTATCCCGCTCATGCTGGCGAACCCAGACGCGCAGAGTCTCTGGCGTACAGCCAATCTTTGGAGCAATGGAACAAATTGCCGCCCATTGTGAGTCATATTCGCCCTGACTTTCCAGAACCATACGAACTGCCCGTTGACGGACTTCGGGGGAAAAACGAGTATTTTTAGTCATCCTGTTTACCTCTTTCTCAGGAAGTTTAGTCTCCAGGATTCCCGGGGCGGTTCATTGCAAGGACACACTTTTGCCAGAGGGCGTTACAGGAAAGCTTAACGTTTGATTCTGTATACATAATAAATCACCTTGCAGTTACAATAGGTCAAAAACCGCTGTAGCCAAAGTTACGCTGGCCTGATGCTTTAGTGTCGAGCTTCGTCAAATAATCCAGACGTGCCAATAAGTGCTGGTGCTGCTCAGGGAAATCAGGATCGTTAATATCCAGGATGTAACGTCCATTAGTAGGGAAATGAACTAATCCCTGGTGATCTTCCAGTTCCAACCCTAAGGCGCTGTACCAGGCTCCGGTAATTAACCCTCTCAGGGTGTCAGAGCGCTCATAGTCTCCCAGGTGGTAATAGGCGTCTTTGTTAAACAACAGGCAGACGTGATAATGACATTTAAAGGACTGTGTATATTCTTTCGCCCAGATAATACAAACCGACGTTGCGTAGGTGCGTTTGCCTTATTGTTTTTTACGGTGCTGATCTGCATTAATTTTCGCATTCAGCGAGTTACGGAAACGAGATATCTCTCCGGGGATCAGGTTAGGGAAACAGGTAATGGTATCCCCGTTGTCAATCACAGGAGGGTAATGGAGATCCACCCGTATTGCTGTTATTCTGGAAGTATTTTTAATATTCGTATTGATAGTTCTCAGAGATATATCACACTCTAGATATTTTAATTAAGTATCAGTTCGATATCGGCATATTGTACACTACCTCAGGTAGATGATGAGATCAGATACAGGGATCAACTGACGGTGAACGCAGTCCCCACATTTTATCCAGGGCTTACTGCATATTCCCAACAGCCATTCGTTAGCCAGGTAGACGAATACCCTTTCCGCTGGTTTTGCTTTCCCATCGAAGGGCCCATACATCATCACGCCCGCGAAACAACCGACGAAATAATGCAACCTTCTCGTCGGTGGATAATACGAAAACGCACTGCACAGGGCTCTGCGGTTTACGTCACCATTCAATCCCATGAGCTTCAAGTTATGCTTGCCCTTAGTGCAGCTAATTCATCACTGTCAGATTTATGAACTATATGCGTTATCTGTACCTGCCCCACGGGGTACCACCACAGAAGATGAAGTGTCATAGTCCCCTGCGCTGAGGACAAAGCTACGCATTAACGACAAATCCACGCGATAACTTACGATGGTTCGGGCATAAGCCCCCGTAATTCAGTTATGTCGTGGTCGGCCCCGGTTACTTTTTTCGGGAAGCCTGCTACGGCCCAGAATAATACCGTGTTCTTTCTGATCCTGTTTAGCCAGATAGCTAAGGGCGTAACGTAAGTCGTCTACCGCAGACTTATCACTATAGTGAATCACGTGATCGATACGCACCGGGTATTTATCTTTAGCCCGGCACAGATGAAAATAACCCTCCCCTTCCGTGATCCGCCTCCAGATATCTCCCAGTTGCCTGGATATCTGATAAGAGTTCTTGTGACGTTGTCCATCCAGATAGCCGATAAAATGAATATGAAGCCCTTTGTCTGGTGTATATTCCATTACCCAGTAATATCCTGCCAACATCGTTTGGTTTTCGCTAAGTAAGCGGTATATTTCCATACACATACTGTGCTTACAGGAATGCCCGAAACTGGGCGTGTCTTTCCTGTAGGCAAAATCAATTCTGAAAGGTAACAGTTTAGAAAAACGTTGAAACAGACCTTCCATGTGTTCATTTGTAGTGGCATAGTAAATTTG
>NZ_VATN01000056.1:0-5509 GCF_005781105.1 Escherichia sp. E2586 | reverse complement strand
GATGATGGGGGCTGAAAACATCAACAGAAGGAGACACATCATGGCAGTTCGTGGAATTAACAAGGTCATTCTTGTCGGTCGCCTGGGAAAAGATCCGGAAGTCCGTTACATCCCCAACGGGGGCGCAGTGGCAAACCTGCAGGTGGCCACGTCTGAAAGCTGGCGCGACAAACAGACGGGGGAGATGCGGGAGCAGACGGAATGGCATCGCGTGGTGCTGTTCGGCAAGCTCGCGGAGGTGGCTGGTGAATATCTGCGTAAGGGTGCGCAGGTCTACATCGAGGGGCAACTCCGTACCCGTAGCTGGGACGACAACAACGGCGTCACCCGTTACATCACTGAAATCCTTGTTAAAACCACGGGCACCATGCAGATGCTGGGACGTGCCGCAGGTGCTCAGACTCAGCCGGAAGAGGCACAACAGTTCAGCGGTCAGCCTCAGCCGGAACCACAGCCGGAACCGAAAAAAGGAGGCGCGAAAACGAAAGGCCGTGGACGTAAGGCCGCGCAGCCGGAGCCTCAGCAGCCGTCTGAACCCGCGTATGACTTCGATGACGACATTCCGTTCTGAACGACTGACAGTGACAACCGCCCCGTCCAGTGCGGGGCATCACCGGAGAGATGAGGATGAGCGAACATTTCAGAATACTTCAGGGGCTGCCTGACGGCTCCTTTACCCGCGAACAGGCTGAAGCCGTTGCCGCACAGTACCGGAATGTCTTTATCGAAGATGACCACGGCGAACATTTTCGCCTGGTTGTCCGTAATAACGGTGCAATGGTCTGGCGTACCTGGAATTTTGAGGGCGGTGCCGGGTACTGGATGAACCATGTCATCCGGGATTTCGGGATTCTTAAGTAAGAGAGGTGCCGGACGGGAACGCGTCCGGCAGACATACAGTCATTTGATAAACAAAGGAGAAATATATGTCAGTTACAGAGTTTAAGGCAAAAACGGGGCGTAAATCCAGCCGTAAAGCTGCAAAAACGCAGGAAACGGCACTGTCTGCCCTGCTGGCGCAGACGGAGGAAGTGAGCGTGCCGCTGGCCTCACTGATTAAATCACCGCTGAATGTGCGCACGGTGCCGTATTCTGCGGAGTCCGTCAGCGAACTGGCGGAGTCCATTCAGGGCGTCGGCCTGTTGCAGAATCTGGTTGTTCATGCCCTGCCTGGTGACCGCCACGGTGTCGCCGCAGGTGGTCGCAGACTGGCAGCACTCAACATGCTGGCAGAGCGTGAAATCATTCCGGCGGACTGGCCTGTCCGCGTGAAGGTTATTCCGCAGGAACTGGCGACGGCGGCATCGATGACCGAGAACGGTCATCGTCGGGATATGCACCCTGCCGAACAGATTGCCGGATTCCGTGCAATGGCGCAGGAAGGCAAAACACCTGCACAAATCGGTGATTTGCTGGGCTATTCACCCCGCCACGTTCAGCGAATGCTGAAACTGGCAGACCTTGCGCCTGTCATCCTCGATGCGCTGGCAGAAGACCGCATCACCACCGGGCACTGTCAGGCGCTGGCGCTGGAGAGCGACACCGCGCGTCAGGTGCAGGTGTTTGAAGCGGCCTGCCAGTCAGGATGGGGCGGTAAACCGGATGTGCGGGTTATCCGCAACCTGATTACGGAAAGTGAAGTGGCGGTGAAGGACAACACTAAATTTCGCTTTGTGGGGGCTGATGCTTTCTCACCTGACGAACTGCGCACCGATTTGTTCAGCGATGACGGGGACGGTTATGTCGACCGCGTGGCGCTCGATGCTGCCCTGCTGGAAAAACTCCAGGCTGTTGCAGAGTACCTTCGGGAAGCCGAAGGCTGGGAATGGTGTGCCGGACGCATGGAGCCTGTCGGTGAGTGCCGTGAGGATGCCGGAACATACCGCTGTCTGCCGGAGCCGGAAGCGGTGCTGACGGAGGCAGAAGAAGAACGCCTGAACGAACTGATGACGCGTTACGACGCGCCGGAAAACCAGTGTGAGGAATCTGACCTGCTGGAAGCAGAAATGAAGCTGATTGACTGCATGGCGAAGGTCAGGGCGTGGACGCCGGAAATGCGTGCCGGAAGCGGTGTGGTGGTGTCCTGGCGTTATGGCAACGTGTGTGTCCAGCGTGGTGTGCAGTTGCGCAGTGAGGATGACGTGGCTGACGACGCTGACCGCACGGAACAGGTGCAGGAAAAAGCGTCAGTGGAGGAAATCAGCCTGCCGCTGCTGACGAAAATGTCCTCAGAGCGCACGCTGGCAGTCCAGGCAGCACTGATGCAGCAACCGGACAAATCCCTGGCACTGCTGGCATGGACGCTCTGCCTGAATGTGTTTGGCAGCGGAGCGTACAGTAAACCAGCACAAATCAGCCTGGAATGTAAACATTATTCGCTGACCAGCGATGCGCCGTCAGGGAAGGAAGGTGCCGCATTCATGGCGCTGATGGCAGAAAAAGCCCGTCTTGCAGCACGGCTGCCGGAGGGATGGACACGGGACATGACGGCGTTCCTGTCACTCAGTCAGGAGGTGCTGTTATCCCTGCTCAGTTTCTGCACCGCGTGCAGTATTCACGGTGTTCAGACCCGCAATTGTGGTCACACGTCACGCAGTCCGCTGGACTCGCTGGAAACGGCTATCGGATTCCACATGCGCGACTGGTGGCAGCCGACGAAAGCAAACTTCTTCGGACACCTGAAAAAGCCGCAGATTATCGACGCCCTGAATGATGCCGGACTGTCCGGTGCCGCACGGGACGCGGAGAAAATGAAGAAAGGCGATGCGGCTGAACATGCAGAGTTCCACATGAAAGACAACCGCTGGGTGCCTGACTGGATGTGTGCACCACGTCCACAGGCAGAGACGGAAACCACGGAATACCGTGACAACCAGGCCGATGCTGCCTGACCGCCAGTTATAAACCATTTATCACACCGCCCCGCCGGAGACGGGGCGGCAGCAAGGGAGATACCGTGATGAAAACTGAACTGACCCTGAATGTATTACAGACCATGAGCGCACAGGAATATGAAGATATCCGGGCTGCCGGAAGCGGTGAACGTCGTGAGCTGACACACGCCGTGATGCGGGAGCTGGATGCGCCGGACAACTGGACGCTGAACGGCGAGTACGGCAGCGAGTTTGGCGGATTTTTCCCCGTTCAGGTCCGTTTCACGCCTGCCCACGAACGTTTCCACCTGGCGTTATGTTCGCCGGGTGATGTCTCTCAGATCTGGATGTTGATTCTGGTGAATGCCGGTGGTGAGCCGTTTGCTGTGGTTCAGGTACAGCGACAGTTTGCACCGGAAGCCGTCAGCCATTCACTGGCACTGGCAGCGTCACTGGATACGCAGGGGTACAGCGTTAATGACATCATCCATATCCTGATGGCGGAAGGAGGTCAGGCATGAGCGCACGTTCACGGGCACTGGTTCCCCTCAGCACAGAGCAACAGGCCGCATGGCGGGCGGTGGCAGAGACGGAAAAACGCCGCCATCAGGGGAACACGCTGGCGGAATATCCGTATGCGGGGGCGTTTTTCCGCTGTCTGAACGGAAGCCGCCGGATATCGCTGTCTGACCTGCGATTTTTCATGCCATCCCTGACCGCAGAAGAACTGCGCGGCAACCGTCTTCAGTGGCTGTATGCCATTGATGTGCTGATTGAAACACAGGGCGAGGTCTGCCTCCTTCCCCTTCCCGGCGATGCAGCAGAGCGGCTGTTCCCGTCGGTACGGTTCCGCGTCAGGGAGCGCAGTCGCCACAAATCTGCGCTGGTCATGCAGAAGTACAGCCGCCAGCAGGCAAGGGAGGCAGAGCAGAAAGCCCGTGCGTACCAGGCGCTGGTCGCTCAGGCGGAAATCGAACTGGCATTCCATTCGCCGGAAACAGTCGGAAGCTGGCATGCACGCTGGAGTGACCGGGTGGCAGAGCATGACCTGGAAATCCTGTTCTGGCAGTGGGGCGAGCGTTTTCCGTCACTGGCCGGAATGGAACGCTGGCAGTGGCAGGATATGCCGTTCTGGCAGGTTATTGCGGAAGCCAGTCTTGCAGCAAGAGAGGCCGGTCACGCTGTCCGTGAGATGGAGCGGTGGATGGTGCCGAACAAACTCCGGGAGGCGGCATGATGCGGAATGTCAGACACCCGAAAACACACAGGGAACTGTGTGAACTGGCCTGTCGTTTTCTCCGCAACCACGGCTTTAAGGTGGTGTTCAGCGAGGGTTTTTATGCACAGGCATCCTTCGGTGAGCGGCCTGATGTTCTGGGGTTCCGCTACGGGGCATCGTGTCTCATTGAGGTGATATGTTCCCGGTCTGATTTCCTGGCTGACCGGAAAAAGGTGTTCCGGGCAGAGCCGGAAAAGGGTATGGGAGACTGGCGTTTTTATCTCTGCGAGCCGGGGGTGATTACCGTGGATGATTTACCGGCGGGCTGGGGACTGCTGTACGTGATTAACGGGCGGGTCAGGAAAGTGCATGGCTGGCCCCGGAACTACCAGTGGGCGGTCACGAAAGTAAAACCCTTCAGGGCAAACAAACAGGCTGAATGCGATTATCTGTTCAGTGTGCTGTGTCGCCCGGAAATCCGGAATGAGGCGGGGAATGATTCACTGGCTGACGGAGTGGCAGTATGAAGTGACGTAATTTCCCCGGGATTTTTTCAGGAAAAGTGGGAGTGGTCAGCGTGCAGACATATGGGCTATGATGTGCCCGGCGCTTGAGGCTTTCTGCCTCATGACGTGAAGGTGGTTTGTTATCCTGTCGTGTGGCAGAAAGCAGAAAGCCCCGTAGTTAATTTTCATTAACCCACGAGGCCCACTGTATGTCTGATCCACGTCAGTATGGCCTCTTACCGTGCAAATTGCAAGGAGGAGTAAACCATGAAACTACCGGGAAACGCCCTTATCTGGTGCGTATTAATCGTGTGCTGCACGTTGTTAATATTCACACTCCTGACCCGGAATCGCCTGTGCGAAGTCCGGCTGAAGGACGGATACAGGGAAGTTACGGCAACAATGGCTTACGAATCCGGCGGTAAGTAGCAACCCGGAGGCGGGCGCAGGCCCGCCTTTTCAGGGCTGATGCTGGCCTGACTGCACTGAAGCGCCTTTATGAAGGGACTGCTGGTTTATCCGTTTTCCGGCAGTCCCTTTTTCCTTACTGGCATTGTGCGGGCATGAACAACCAGGCAGCCAGGAAGGCCGTTTCCCTTCGGGAACGGGGATGAACGCGCGCCTGCGGCGCCCGTTCTTCTCCCCCGCCTTCTCTGGTTATGGCCAGTCAGAAATCACATCACCTTCCCTGTGATTATTCTCTTTTCTCTCCTGTTCTGATTCTGATTACTGCTGCCCTGATTACTGTCTGTTTTGTTGTTCTCCTGACTGTGCATTTTCCGGGCGTCCCCCTGGCGGGGCGGGCTGTCGTGAACGGAGCCAGCAAAGCTGTCTCCGCCCTGGCGGGCTTCCATCCCTGACGCAAAACCCCGGGCTTGCAGCGACCGGAACGGTCGCGCCGCCTCTGTCGC
>NZ_VATN01000055.1:568-1209 GCF_005781105.1 Escherichia sp. E2586 | reverse complement strand
AATTTGGCCACCTGAATAGAGGTGATATCATCACCTCATAGTCAAAACAGGTGACATTATGACCGGACGTAACAGACGCAATTTTAGCCCCGAGTTTCGCCTCGAGGCTGCCCAGCTTGTACTCGATCAGCATTACACCGTTGCCGCCGCTGCCACTGCGATGAATGTCGGCAAATCCACGATGGATAAATGGGTTCGACAACTGAAAGAAGAGCGAGCGGGAAAATCACCCATAGCTTCACCCATGACACCTGAGCAGATTGAAATACGTGAGTTGAAGAAAAGACTTCAACGCGTTGAAATGGAAAGGGATATATTAAAAAAGGCTACCGCGCTCTTGATGTCAGACTCCCTGAACAATTCTCATTAGTTGAGAAACTCAGGGCGCGGTTTCCTGTTGCCGTTGTGTGCAACGTGTTTGGGGTTCATCGCAGCAGTTATAAATACTGGCGGCAGCCCAGGAAGCCTGACGCCACGAAAGTGGCATTACTGAGCCTTGTGCGTGAAGTTTATCACGAAAGTAACGGTTCAGCAGGAGCGCGAAGCATTGCCGCAATGGTCACCACCAAAGGTATAAAACTGAGCCGCTGGCGGGCAACAAAGCTGATGAAAGCGCTCAATATTATCAGCTGTCAGCAACC
>NZ_VATN01000055.1:0-463 GCF_005781105.1 Escherichia sp. E2586 | reverse complement strand
CTTATCTGGCTGTTGTACTCGATTTGTTTTCCCGTAAACCGGTTGGCTGGGCGATGTCATTTTTCCCTGATTCCGCACTGACAGGTAAAGCCCTGTCGATGGCCTGGGAAGCACGGGGGAAACCGGCTAATTTACTGTATCACTCGGATCAAGGCAGTCACTATACCAGCAGGAATTTCAGACAGTTACTGTGGAGATATCAGATAAAGCAAAGCCTGAGTCGCCGGGGAAATTGCTGGGATAACAGCCCAATGGAACGGTTCTTCAGAAGCCTGAAAACAGAGTGGGTACCGGATAATGGCTACGCGAATTTTAGCGAAGCCAGCACGGCAATAACGAATTACATCACAGGATATTACAGCCAGCTCAGACCTCATCAATATAATGGTGGTTTGACGCCGAATGAATCAGAACGATTGTTCTGGAAAAACTCTAAAGCTGTGGCCAGTTTTTGTTGACCACT
>NZ_VATN01000054.1:0-5865 GCF_005781105.1 Escherichia sp. E2586 | reverse complement strand
ACTGATTTTGGGCCAGGGTCATTTGGCCGGGTTCTCAAAAAATGCATGGAACTAAAACGGGTCTATTTACATATCCACGGGATGGTTTAACTCTATAGCACAGGATTAATGCTGGCGCAGCAGACAATGTCTAAAGATTTAACGCACTTATCGATTACCAGGACAAATACACTTTTTCAAAATCATTGCAAATACTTTGCCTTTCATTTCAAAAAAATAAATCATAATTTTTATATCCCCTTCAACAGGGTCCAGTGGCTGTATGCTGATTTATAACTCGCTACAGTGCTAACAATCATCCTACTTGTTCATTAACCAAAATTACATCAATACAGGAATCACCCTCTCTTCATGGCGCTTATTCATAATTTAACTTAATGAATGCTGATTATAAGATAGTACATGCTTTTGCTTCATCAACATTTTTTCCTAAAGCAAAATTATTTTTAACATAAAAATGCCTTCATCTATAGAATATGTACAATACCAACAAAATAATTAGCCACGGTTTTGTTCTTAAAAGTATAACGGTCGTGATCGGTTCGATTTGCCAGGTTATATCGCCTGCTATGGCCAGTGCGGATGCCGCTTTGCTCGCCGAGCAAAAAGCCACGCCTTATGAAACGCAACGAGATAGCTCACGTACGGATACAGAAGCGGAAGATCGTGATCAGGAAAATGCTCAATTAACTCAGTTAGCCGCTTTCGCGTCTCAGGCTGGAGGAGTGCTTTCTGGTCATACGGATAGCAACATGGCAAAAGCGATGGCCAAAGGCTTTGTGCTGGGTAAGGCAAATCAAAGCGCCGCTGAATGGCTGCAACATTACGGAACAGCACAAATAGAAATCAACGCCGACGATAACTTATCGCTAAAAGATTCCTCTTTTATATTGCTTCATCCGTGGTACGACGTGCCGAACAATCTGCTGTTTTCTCAAAGCGGCGTCCACCGTGTGGACGGGCGGGGCATTGTGAACCAAGGCATTGGTTATCGCCACTTCAACCAGCAAACGATGTATGGCCTCAATACCTTTATCGATTACGATTTATCTGGTGATCATGCCCGGGCGGGGATTGGCGCCGAATACTGGCGTAATTTTGTTAAATTTTCCGCTAATGGCTACATCGGGCTAACCGGATGGAAAGCATCTCCGAATGTTGAAGATTATGAAGAACGGCCTGCCAATGGTTGGGATTTACGTCTGGAAGGATACCTTCCCGCTCTCCCGCAACTGGGGACAAGGCTAACGTATGAGCAGTATTTCGGTCGGGAGGTCGCGCTGTTTAGTAAAGAAAACCGGCAGAAAAACCCCCGGGTTCTTACTGTCGGCGTGAATTTCACTCCATTTCCGTTGCTGACATTAAGCGCGGAACATCGCACTGGCGAGAGTGGAAAACATGACACTCAGCTAAAAGCGGATGTGAACTGGCGCATCGGCACCCCACTCCGTCAGCAATTAAATACGGATGCCGTAGAAGGCATTCGTACCCTGAATGGCAGCCGCTATGACCTTGTTAATCGTAATAACGACATCGTTCTTGAGTATCGCAAACAAACCGTTATCAAATTACACCTCCCGGGGCGAGTAACAGGAAAATCAAAACAGGTCATTCCGTTGTTGCCTGATGTGCAGGCAAAACATGGTTTGAAAGATATTGAATGGGATGACGCATCATTTTTAGCCGCGGGCGGTAAGTTGATCGGTCAGGGAGCCCACTGGCAGATGGTGTTGCCGGAATGGAAAGATGGCGCGATCAATGCATGGGGAATCTCCGCTATTGCGCATGATACCCGTGGTAATGCATCGCAACCCGCCGAAATGCAGGTTGTTCTTACGCCACCGATAATAAGTAAGAAATATTCCAGTCTTAGCATCGCCGTGGCGCATCTGCTGGCAGATACAAAAACACAAACTACGTTGACAATTGCTCTACTGGATAATGAGAAAAAACCGATAAGCGGCAAAGCAGAGCAGATAATTCTCAATGGTGCATTTACTCCAATCAACTCGCTGGTAGACGGTATGGCTTTGGCGAAAGGAACCGTCACTTTAAAGCCTCAGGCTCCGGTATTGCCGCAACTGGGAAAACTCAAAGAGTCTGGTAATGGAATTTACACAACAACGGTAACTGCCGGTGAAAGTGCTGGAAAATTTACTATTACTGCAAGCCTGGAAGATACAACGCTGGCATCTGCTGACATCATTTTTACAGATACATCAGCCGCACTTGAGCAAAGTACGCTTACTGCTGACAAGACAACGTTTTCTGTCGGAAGCACGGAAAAGTCGACTCTGGCCCTTACCTTGCAAGACAGCAAGGGCCAGCCAATTAGCAACGAAAAAGAACGCATAACATTCTTTATTGCTGACAGTACTGTAGATACATCGAAATATTCCTTCGATACCGTTCAGGAAAGCAACCCTGGACACTACACCACAACATTTAGTGGTCTTCTGGAAAATCCAAAGTTACCTGTTGGCGTCAAAATTAATGGCAAAGATACCGGCAAACGCCTGATCTTTAATCTGACAACAGTTTCTGTCGCAACGGTTACTGGTGTGCCTGTAGTGGGAAATACGCTGACAGCAACAATGCCTTGTAGCACAGACTGCAATGCGTTGACTTACCAATGGCAGAGAGAAGATCAAGCAGGTAGTAATAATTATGTCGATATTCCGGGTGCCACAGCGATGACATATGTTCCTTCCACCGCCGATCAAAAGCGAAAAGTGCGGGTACAAATTATCAAATGACTTATTACTGAGCCAGAAAGTCATCGTTATCCCATATCTGTATTGTGTATTTGTTAATAAATAGTAAGACAAGAGAATATGAAACTAAGCTTAAAAAAAAAGACTGCCGCCAGCATTACAATGGGCTTCTTACTCAGTATGAGTGTTAATGCCGTCGCAGCAATAATCACCTCTTCCGCAACGATGTCCATTACAGGACATGAGCCAACCCTGACTGCAGGTGAGATTACTTTTGAGGATAAAAATGCAAATGGCATTCTTGACCACGGCGATGTCGTAAAAATCGATCCCGCTCATGACTTTGCATTTGCCGATGTTGATGGAGATAAACCCGATACAACGACTCCCCGACTCTATAGCTGGAAGATTGGTTCTACTGAAGTGGCGGTGACCGAAACTTACACTATTCAGGACAAAGATTTAGGACAGACAATTACACTATTTGTTACTCCACAAACTGACAAAAATATTACTGAGCCATTCCAGGGCACACCTGTTCAGGCTACGGTAAACGGAACAGCGGGTGGACTACCGATTTCTGGAAGCGACGATGTCATTAAAGTGGTAATTAGCGGCGGTACCGGTGTTTCTGGCGCACCTATCGTTAATGACACTCTGACAGCTACACCAACCTGTACAAAAGCGTGCGGTGTATTGAACTACCAGTGGCAGGTCGAGGACTCCGTCAATAGCGGTAAATATATCGATATAACAGGGGCAACAAACAGTACTTGGAAAGTCACTAAAGAGACTCAGAAACGAAAAGTTCAGGTGGTTGTATCCAATCCTTGATGCTTCTGTTTTTCTTCCCAAATAAAGGGAATAAAGAACAGTAGTAATGTGCTATTTTTAATAGTCAGAAAACCGCCACACTAATTATAACGGCGGTTTTCTGAAAAACTTAAACTAATCCCCTATGTAGATAAAAATAACAATCAACAAACAGACCTGTAAATCAACAGCCTATTTTTTTGTTATATTTATCGCCTGTACGGTGCATGCAGAATTACCACATTTATCCCAGTGAGGATGCACAACATAAGCACACCCTGCCAATGAAGATAATATGCCACCTATGATTAATAATTTATAATTTGACATATTAATACCAAAATATTATTGCAATAGAATATAAACATGGATGCCAGCGTTATTGCTGGTATCCATGTTTGACTTACATTACTGTATCGATATTAAGAATTAGCGTAGAAGACACAGCTTCAGCGTTCCCTTCAGTCTCATACCAGATAATTAACTTACTACTGGTTGTACCAAAAGGATCGCTGTTGCAATTACAAAGGTCTTCATACATAACCTCGACCTGGAGGTAACCTAGTGTAACATCTGCTGGCATAATTTCGTAGGAGTGAAGCAACCGACTGGGTAAATTTGAATAAACATAATTATCATCATCGTAATACGATAATTCAATTTTAGTATTAATAACATCTCCCGCAGTAAGGTTTCCAGCAACCGGAATACGATAGTACATATGTTCACCAGGCAGGCCATTCCCAATACGATGCTTATTAATGATCCCTCCTGATACCATTTCCGTTCCACTAACATCAATAAAGGTTGGTGATTTTAACGTTCCTTTTTTCGGCGGCGTCACTGGAATTGCCTTCGTGACAATAAGTCTTTTATGTTCAGAAATCCCTACGTTGCCGCTACGTTCAGCAACAATGTATGAAATCCTGTTTTTGGCTTTATTTACGTTATCCTGTACCATTAACTCTGTAGTATCGAATTCAAAGGGATAAATCGTTTTCTGCGGTTTTGAAGGAACCTCATAACGCCCCAAAAAAGTTCGATCACCAATAACAGCTGTTCCCATAAGATCAACATAAGTTGGCTCATTAAACACAAGAATGGTATCGTTTATAAAACCGCCATAATCAGGTTTAGATTCGGTATCTTCCAGAGATTTGAAATGCAAATTCACTTTCTGTTGATCTTCATCAAGAATATCACCGTCAGTATTTTCAAAGTACATTGAATATCCCATGTACTCTGGCGTAATGCCTTCAATAAACAGACCTTTAGAGTCAGAAGTATCAATATCCGGGGAACCTGAACTTACTGTCATTACCAGGAAACCGGCATCTTTAGCACAGGGGTAAATACGGAACTTTGCCACGCCAGTTTTCGATGCTGAATCATTTTTAAGGTTAATAACAAAACCATCAAGTTTACTCGAGGTTAAATTACTAACATAATGATATTGCA
Organism: Escherichia sp. E2586; assembly: GCF_005781105.1. Lineage (NCBI taxonomy): Bacteria > Pseudomonadati > Pseudomonadota > Gammaproteobacteria > Enterobacterales > Enterobacteriaceae > Escherichia > Escherichia sp. E2586. The sequence continues at coordinate 880 of NZ_VATN01000054.1, read as the reverse complement.
TGTCAGGATATGCTTTGCCCCCCCCCTGATTAGTATCAGACATCATAAAAAATACGTTTTCGAATACCGCCTGCGCCATACTTACAGGTCGCAGATACAGTTGGATATCCTGATGTGTTTCATCGCCAGGATATTTCGTCAAATTACGTTTATACGTTATCGTACCAGTAATATAGGTGACACCAGACAGATTTGAATAACTATCATTAAGAGTTTCCGGGGCATTCAAATCAATAATCTGAGTGTCATCAAAAGAGATAGTAATCTCATCATCGAGATCAGTATTTGACTCCAGTACATAATATTGGCAGTGACATGTTACTGGCGCAGCTGCTCCCAGGGCTTGTACAGTCAATGTCAAGTCGATCGCTTTATCGCCCAGAGCAATATTGTTAGGTACATTGAACGAATACTTGTACATATAAACTTTGCTACCGTCAGTATCCGTAAATTCTCCCTCACCTTGTGGTTTTGGTAAAATATTTTTACTCGCCACATCCATTTTTATTGCGCTAGGATCCATGGCAATTTCCGCGTTCTGGTATTTATAATAAAATTCCAGATAAATAATCTGCCCTCGCACTATCCCTTTCTGAGAAGGGAAGCTGCATGTTAATACCCCTGGAGTGAGGGCGTTAACATGAGAAGTCACCGGATGAGCATCTCTGAGATATTTCTCAGATTTAAACTTCTCTATAGATTTAATTTTTCGCATATTTAACATGACATCACCTTTAACTTTATTAATTACATTGTTATATCAATGAATACTTCGCGCAGATAAGAGAATTCCTGCTTATTCTGGCAATAGTATTCCACTCTCAGCGTGCTCTGATCCACGCCCTGCGGCGGCATATCGCAGCCCGCCAGATCGTCTATG
>NZ_VATN01000053.1:0-3243 GCF_005781105.1 Escherichia sp. E2586 | reverse complement strand
TGTAGAGGCTCAATGCTAATGTCTATTTGTGGCTCATTAGGAATGTCCAGGCTATAGTTTCTCAGATCCCTATGTCTAGACAACGACTCACTTTTTCCTGATGAGGAGTTTTCTATGGCTATAAATGACGCCGGAATGTTCACCGTGAAAGAAATCAATCGCCTCAAAATCCTTCAGGATGTCATCGATCGCAATATCCGTCCTGGACAGGCTGCCGAAATGCTGGGCATCACGCCACGTCATTGCAGCCGTCTGCTCAAACGTTATCGCCAGTATGGGCCGCTTGGCATGAACAACCAGAGTCGTGGCCGCACTGGTAACCGTCTGTTGCCAGCGTCACTGACAGATCAGGCACTCAGTATAATCCGGGAGCACTACCGTGATTTTGGCCCCACGCTAGCGCGGGAAAAGCTGGAGGAAGTTCACGGTCTGGTCCTTGGAAAGGAAACCATCCGACGTCTCATGATAAAGGCCGGACTCTGGATCCCCCGCAGACAACGCGCACCGAAAATTCATCAGCCTCGTTACCGGCGTCCTTGTACTGGCGAGCTGATACAAATTGATGGCTGCGACCACCACTGGTTTGAAAACCGGGGTCGACCCTGTACTGCCCTGGTCTATGTTGACGATGCCACCAGTCGCCTGATGCACCTGCTGTTTGTGAAATCTGAGTCCACATTTACCTATTTTGAAGCTACACGTGGCTATATCGAGAAATACGGTAAACCGATGATCCTCTACAGCGATAAAGCCAGCGTATTCAGAGTCAATAATAAGCACGCCACCACCGGTCCCGGCGAAACCCAGTTTGCCAGGGCCATGCGCTGCCTTAATATTACTCCTTTGTGTGCTGAAACCAGCCAGGCAAAAGGCCGCGTTGAACGTGCTCATTTGACACTTCAGGACCGACTCGTTAAGGAGCTCAGGCTTAAGGGGATCTGTACAATAGAAGCGGCCAATGCATTTGCAGAAGAATACATGGCGGATTATAACCGGCGCTTTGCCAAAGAACCCTTGCATGATTTTAACGCGCACCGGCCGCTGGCATTAGACGATGACCTTGATGCAGAATTTACCTGGCGAGAGCCTCGCCGGGTATCAAAAAATCTGACTGTACAATACGATAAAATGCTCTATCTGATTGAGGACAACGAGTACAGTCGAAGAGCCATCGGCAAGTATATTGATGTCTGGCATTATCCTGACGGACATAAGGAGCTGCGACTAAATGGCCTGCTGCTGCCCTACTCCACCTATGACCGACTTTCTGAGGTTGATCCCGTCGCCATTGTAGATAACAAGAGACTTGGCCATGTGTTGGATGTTGCCCGTCAGGTCCAGAGAAAACGGGACAATAATCGCTCACAATCGTTACCTTGTTCTGGTGATGAGCCTTCCCGCAGACGGCACGCCCCTAGCATCAACAAATCTCAGCGCTCACTGAACGAAGATGACCTACTTGAAGCCATGATAAAGCTTCAGGGAAGCTCTGAGGCCATCTTTGGTAAAAGGTGAACTTGGCGGAAACCTCGTACTAACTGACCAACGGCGATGTGTGCGCTATCTTTCGGCTATTGCAATCAAAGCCAGAGAAGATTTCTGAGAAATGCAAATAACTTCAATGATATTATATACAAAGGAAACCGAGGTAAAATTCGGGTGTCACAGAACCCCGAACCGCTTCGCGGTATCTGGAAATAGAAAGGCCATTCATGAAAATGGCCTAGAGGATAGAAGCGAAAAAATTAACGAGAAATGACCAAGTTATAGATCGAGTCTAAATTTTTGAATACATCATCGACTTCAAAGTGATATGCAGTGTCTCTGTAAAAAGTCGTTGTGAAAGATAGACCGCTAGGCTTTATCGCATTGATTCTATTGATTTTATCATTGGTTACATTATGCATGTGTCGTAAATATAATGGATATGAAAACACAGCCTGGTCAAATGCTTCATTCGCAGCTACTACACGAAATTCATCAAGTGATTTGCGCAGTTCAGTTGGACGATCTTTATGTTCGCTCTTTTCAAGCATTGAACTCATTAATAACTCAGTGAATATCCATGGAGATTGGGTTCTAAACTCATCCCCATCACGAACGCATGAGTCGATTGTATTAATAAATATCAGACATTCAGATTCATGTATCATTTTTATTAATGCAGATGAAAGTATCATATTCAAATTGCTTGCAAGTTTATTGCAGCGTTCATAAATATAAGTATTTTCTTGTCCCGGAAATTTATTATGCTTATTATTTAGTTCACGGAGTGCATCATCCATATACCCCCACACTTCTGAATCGACAAATGAACGAATACCAAACCTTGAAAATAAAAAGTTAGCCAAGGCTATTGCCTTAGCTTTATCCACATGGCTATGAGAAATAAAAACATGTGCATTTACATCAGGAAACCAGATTTTTTTGAATTCTTCATAATTAATGGAATCATCAATAAAATCAGTGTAACCATCTGATTTTGTTATTGATTCCCTAATTTTATTTATCGGATTTGGAAGTTTTAACTCCTCCGCTAATGTAGTCGCATAAGTACCATCCAATAGAAAAGAATCATCAGGTATTGAAAAGTTTAAGGCATGTAGCATGATTAATATCCATTATTTAAAACAACACGAAAAAGATAAAAACAGCAACAAACATTGGTATATGGAAAAGAAGAATAGATGTAGAAATTAATGAGCTTCTATATGAAAGCATCTCACCCTTTAGTATTTCTTTGTATAGCACAGGGTTTATGCTGAAATAGTTAATAGATTCTGAAGTTGATTCGGCTAAATAATTATATATTTTCCTAAAAATCCTCTCTTGCTGTAGATAATAAGCATCCAATAAACAGAACGCTATGGTGCTCACAATTAACGCAAGAAGTAAATAACCTGAATATTGGGATACATCCTTTTTTAACGCAACAACTGCAACAAATAATGTTAGGTCCCATCCTTTAATATAAAACGAATTATTAGCCATTCTAGCTATGATTGCCTGTAGGAATCCTAATCCAGCAATTTTAGATTCAATTATGTTCATTTTTTGACCTATCGCATGTACATAGAGAGACACACAGAAAAGGTAGCATAAACACCGTTAAATCAGAATGATTGTGCGCACAATGACGTTATGCTAAAGAGGCCGCTGCGGGAGGGATTTTCGCAGCGGCCTTTTCAACATATGGACATTTATAATGAGCCAGTGATTAGACATTTTCACTGAGCTTTGACA
>NZ_VATN01000052.1:0-1229 GCF_005781105.1 Escherichia sp. E2586 | reverse complement strand
GTTAATACCGGAGGGAACAAAAGGCAGGTCCCCGCAAAACGTCAAAACCGCGGCTCCCGAAACTCAACAGATGATGGGGGCTGAAAACATCAGATACAGGAGGAATTATGAGCGCATTTTCTTTTAACACCACTTATCAGCCAACAGGCGATCAGCAGAAAGACGCAATCGCACAGATCGGGATCATGCAGAGTCGTGCTGTTCAGGCAAATCTTGCATATCAGAGCAGCCAGGATGCGGAAACGCTGATGAAACAGTTAGGGCAAATCAATGATGAACTGGGGGCGCTGTTGGATAGCCTGGAAAATCACACGCCAGTTATCAGAAAAAAAGCCAGTGATTTGAGTGCACTGATGATGCTTTTCAGCCAACAGGCCGGTCAGTCCATGAGCAGTCCTGTGTGATGATTATCCCCCTGATTGTTGGTGATTTGTTAATGGTAATCAGGGGGCAGGAAATTAAGCGAAAGATGCTCTGATGGCTGAACTGGCTCTGGAGTACCGAAAATCGGGCCGCACCGTCGTCCCGGATAGTGCTGAAATATTTAATGTGGAGAGAAAGGATGGGATATATCACATATGTTACAGATCAACGACCCGGTGAACCAGATATCCTGACCGGGAACACGTTTGCTGATCTGGAGATTCGTGATTCTGATGGGCATCTTCTGCTGAAAGTGTCTGCACCTGAAGCCGGCTGGACACACGAAAACCTGAACCTTGTTCAGCCGCAGGAAGTGCAGGAGGGGAACGATGCATTTGATGCTTATCTGAATGGTATATGGATCGGCTCGACAGAGGTCTGAACAAATCACGCCAGTAGAAGACGCCGGGCAGGCGGGAGGATAAATGCCTGTCTGCCCGCGCCGGGAAAAAAAACGCGCGCCGGTGGCGCTGGAAGAGGCCGCGCTGACGCGCCGCCCCTTCCATTACGCGGATATTCTGATGTGTGCTTCTGTCTTTTCATCCCTGTGATTCTCCTGTTTCTTAGGATGTTTTTGTTTCTGCTACTGCTACTGCTACTGCTACTGCTACTGCTCTTCTTTTTCCTGCTGCTCTCATTCCTGTCAGTTTTGTTGTTCTCCTGCCTGTGTCTTTCCCGGGCGTCCCCCTGACGGGGCGGGCTGTCGTGAACGGAGCCAGCGAAGCTGTCTCCGCCCTGGCGGGCTTCCATCCCTGACGCGAAACCCTGGCTTGCAGCGACCGTTCCGGTCGCGCCGCCTCTGTCGC
>NZ_VATN01000051.1:0-5637 GCF_005781105.1 Escherichia sp. E2586 | reverse complement strand
TATCGAGTTCGGTGACCGCCTAGACGGTCACTTCTGAGAAAAGGCATTTACACAGAATCCTAAACAGGCTCAACGCCTGGTATCTTTAAGTCCTGTCGGGTTTCGCCACTTCTGATTTGAGCGTCGATTTTTGTGATGCTCGTCAGGGGGGCGGAGCCTATGGAAAAACGCCCCGGCGGGGCGTGGCCTTATCCTGGCTTTTGGGTTGCTTTCCCCTTACGTTTATCTTCTGTCTTACTTGCCACTTAGTACGTTCCGTCCGCTCGCCGCAGACAAGTGACCGAGCGTAGCGAGCGAACGGGCGAGGAAGCGGAAAAGAACCGGAGATAACATGGAGCACTGACGCTGTGATGACGAAACAACAGAAAACTGCGCTTAATATGGCGAAGTTTATCCAGGGGCAGACTCTGCTTCTGCTGGAAAAGCTTAATGAACTTGATCTCGATGCTGAGGCGGATCTTTGCGAAAAGCTGCATGAAGATGTGGAACAACTCTGTCGCTCTCTGACTATTCGTCTGGATGGTCTTCAGGGGGATTTATAATGGCCCGTGTATCAATTAGCGAAGCGGCTCGTCTTGCCAGTGTCAGTCGTCCTACTATTTACAAGCTACTTAAATCTGGTGAGTTAAGTTACACCTCTGTTGTAAAGCATGGTAAATCCGTAAAAATCATTGATACAACTGAACTTATGCGCGTTTTTGGCACCCTTAATCTTGACAGTGAACGTGACAGTAGTGCTGTAACATTTGACGATCGCTCTACAGGGATTAACAGTGAATTTTTACAGGATTTACAGCATCAGGTGGCGCTTCTGCAGGCGGAAAACGCCGGGCTAAAAGATGCGGTGAATGCCCGGGACGAGCATATCAGTTCACTTCGTCAGGCTATGCAGCTTCTGGAGCATAAGCAGCCCCAGTCTGAAATGCCGGAGCCGACGACAGCGCCCTGGTGGAAGTTCTGGCAAAAATGAGCGTCTTTAATGCAATTTAGTGAAATCTAATGCAATTACCGCATTAAACCAGAGGCACGTTACCGACTGTATACAGTCGCGTGCCAAAGGGTTCCCCTTTGAAACCCACCCGGGAATTTTGCGCATGCGCAAAACCGCACACCCGTGGCCCTAGTCAGGGCTCGCCGCCCCGACTCCCTGCCAGCTCCTCACGATCCCGCAATAAATTGCGGGTCCGTTCACCGCTTTATTTCGCCAGTTTGTGTCAGACTGTGATCTGAATGGCGCAGACTGGCGCGGAGGCTGAACGATGAAAGAATGGTTTACGACCCTTATCGATGATCTGAAATTCCTGGGGGCGGAGTTTAAAAGTGAGTTTTTTGATCCGGAGATTAAGCCAGTGACGGCGGAGGAGCATCAGCCGAGGATGGATGACATGCACCTTTCTACCGTAGCCGGGAAGTTATCCCGGGGCGTTTTGCAAATCAGGGACGGGAAACTGACCGTTTATGGCATGAAACAGAACCGGTAGTTCATCCCTAACCCGGATTTTAGGGCTGGAAAACCGGGAAAAATCCCGGTTTCAACTGCTGTTCTGCGCCAGACCGGATGTCATGCACTGCGCTGCATAACCATTCACAGGCCGTAAACTCTCTCAGTGCCTTTCTGGCGGGGTTTCGCCGGGTAAGCTGTGGTTTTCATCGGTTTCGCGCTGAAATCGCTCTGAGCGCGTTCTGGTGGTGCCGACAACAAATCAGAGTCATCTGCAGGTACAAAAAAAACCCCGCAGGACTTTTGGTGACTGACTTATTTCCCCTGAGGATTTACTGGATTTCAGTTTATCTGTGTTCCCCGTTTTTTTTTATTGTCGCGCTGGCGTTTATCAGGTTCCCCTATTGATTCGGCAATTCGTTTAGGACCAGGCTTAAGACCCATGACAGTTATCCTTTGTAAATTCAGGAGGAAATCCCTCCGTCTGAATATGTCTCTGTAATAAAAAACAATCAATGTTATCCATTCCCTTTATTGTGATTCTCACATAACGGATGTTAAATGTTTCCACCCCCACCCCATCATTCCTTACCGACGCTCAGCGTCACCTCTGCCTAGTAACATATTGCTACATATGGAGAAATCAGGGCTGAGTTCCTGCAGGTGTATGATCAATGTCTATTAACCATACAAAATTAAAGGACTTGATATGGCACAGTCGAAAACCGGCTCACAGATACCCGCTATCTGCTGGCCGGTGCCAAAAAACAACCGTGGCCGGGAATTCCGTAACCTGGAGGATATACAGGCGCATCTTGAGGGGGAAGCCACCGGGCACTGGCTTATCGGACGTAGCGGCATGTGGCACGGCGGTATTCATATCACGGACACCACCACGCCGTGGTGTGCGCTCAGCGGGCAGGCGGTAAATGAGGCCGTTGATTTCCCTGTGCCGTTTAAGGGGGAGCAGGCCGTGCGCTGCATGGCGGACGGTGAGGTGGTGGCGTACCGGATTAACCGGGATTACCTCAGCGTGCCGTGGTACTGGGGGGATTTACGCTACTCCGGGTCTTTTGTGCTGGTCAGGCACTGTGTTCAGCCCGGGGAAACGGCAGAAAGCGGACTGACCTTTTACACGCTGTATATGCATCTCGCGCCGTGGCTGGCCTACCCGGAGCAGGACAGCACGGCGTTTAAGGTGGCAGACGGCCAGCTCCTGAAGGCGTATGTGGATGAATCCCGGCAGTGGGTGGCGGCGGAGCTGCCTGCCGGGACGCGGGTGATGTGGGATAAAGCGGTCAGCGATGACACGATGACCGGGAGCAACGGGCGACAGTACGCGCACGTCACGCTGGCGGAGCCGGTTTCGGGCCGCATGAGCCTGAAAACCGGGGACCGGGTGTGGGTTGTGTGCGACAAAGGGAACCTGGTTCCTGAACGTGACAGGGCCACCTGTCCGGCGTGGTGGACGCCATTCCTGCCGCCGTCACGTGAAGCCGTGCAGTTTGATACGGTGGTATGCCCGACCCCTTATCCGATTAAGGCCGGGGACCCGGTGGGACATCTGGGGTATTTTCAGGCGCCCACGGAGGACGGGCATGAAAAGCGCTATCAGGTGCATATCGAATGTCTGACCACGGACAATTTGCCGCATTTCCTGAGAAACCCGGAGGGTGCGGGTCGCGACACGCCCGCCTTTGCGCGCTGTCCGAAGGGGATACCGGTGTACCTGCAATTCAGAAGCGGAGAAATACAGAAGGGGCTGATAGCCACGACGAGCGTAACGGTAATGCCGCTGTCCGGGCAGGCGGTGACAGACAAAGAGGGTAAGCGTTACTGGCCGGATGGTTCGTCGCGCGGGCTGCTGGCGGAGCCGGATGTGCTGCTGCTGTCGCGGTACGATCTGGCCGGTCGGGGGTTTGAAACCACGGAGGACAGTCCGTCGAGCTTTGACCATCTTGACGGGAAGACGCAGCCGAAAGGGCTGGTAAAGACGATATTGGAGCGTTTTTTCAGCGTGGCGGACAATGACGATAATCACTACAGCAAAGGGGTTGCGTTCAACTACCGGCAGTTGCTGAATCAGATTGATGCTCCGAAAGCGTCGTGGTATTTGCCGGAACAGTACCGGCGTGCGGTGCAGAACCCGGCAATGCGCGATCACCTGTACCGGCTGTGTGTGAAGCATCCTTGTGAGTGGTACTACTCTTCGGAATCCCCGGTGTGGAAAGCGTTCTTTACGCCGCAGAAGAAGAGGGAGGAGCCGGAATGGTACGCGTACAGCGAGAAGTTTCTGACTGACCTACGCTGGATTCACCGGGTGCCGTGCATGTTGGAAAATCAGTGGCATATGCACCCACTGGTGTTTCTCGATGCACTCAGGGAGCCGAAAAAGCAGGGATGGGCACACAGCCCGTTTGCTGATCTGATTGGCCATGCTGAGTCCGTCAATGATTATACCGCCTATAACCGGACCTGGCCGCATCCACACCCTACGCATAAACAGGCATATACCCACACTAATCTGACATCGATGGCAATCACTCAGGTAATGGTGGCGATGGAAAAGTATGAAATGTTTGCGACTGGGCGGTTTCAGATAACGCCGACGGTGATGAAGGAAAGTGTCTATAAGCTGAATCTGGACGTAAATGCACGGTATGACGAGACGATGCAGGACCGGATGTTTGAGGAATATATTATCAGGGTGAAACGTAAACCTATTATTGATTATCTGGAGGGAAATGGCAGCGTGGAGGAGGCCGCCTATGCCTGTGCACTGGAGTTTGCGTCGGTGGGCGTACAGAAGGGATTGCCTATCAGTCCTGATCCCCATGAGTTTGAGGTGGCTCCAGATGGCAATGTGCTGAAAGATAAGCATGGTAACCCCGTTCATAAAAGACGATATGCCAAGCATGACGGAGTGACGTATTACTCGGGTGATGGGCTAAACAAGGCTCTGATTATGCCGGATGCGATAATTAAGGCTCTGGAGGCGTCAAAACATGATGGTAAATAAATATCTGGCTGTTGTTTTACTTTTCGGAGTAACACCGCTTTCCTGGGGGGGGCCGCAGGCCGGGGACTATAGAGTTAAGGTGAGCCACGAACCTTTTGCTGAAACACTAAATCTGTCTGGTATTCAGAAAGGTTATACCGATGAGTGGAAGCGCATTATGCAACAGCAACTAATGGAGCAGGTTAATTACGCTGGGCATTATCGACTGTATGTCGGCTATGGAGACGATCTTCCTAATGAATGTGGGGATGGCCACCCGCTATGTGGCTGGGTTATTGATAAAACTACGGGGCAGGTTGTGTCAACTCTGCCTAAATTTATTACGATCGAAAATGACATGAGTCATCCGAGTACAGTGCAAAGTTGTGCTGTTTACTCCCCTGAAGATGAGAACGATCCACCTCCACCTGGAGCAATGGCTGATTTTCCAATATTTTATCGTGACAGTACCTTATTATGGATGAATGGTACGTTACTATCGGCGTCAAATCCGAATAATGATAAATGTGAATATAAAATATACAGTTTTAAAGGTGGTAAATTCTCAATAATTGGGAAAGGAGACCCATCGGATGACCCTCATTTTCCGCATGATTAGTTGAGTAAAGCGGGGTTAGGGGGAGCCACACGGAGAGTAATGCTTAATGCAAATGACAAATGGTTGACCACAAAATAAAAAGGATCTTCTTGAGATCCTTTTTTTCTGCGCGTAATCTCTGGCTCTGTAAACGAAAAAACCACCCGGCAAGGTGGTTTTTCGAAGGTACAGTAAACCGGCAAGTTTCTGAACCGTGGTAACAGTCTTGTGCGAGACATGCCACCAAATTTGTCCTTCCAGTGTAGCCTCAGTAAGGCCACAACTTCAAGAACTCTGGATACATCTCTCGCACATTCTGTTTACCAGTGGCTGCTGCCAGTGGCGTTTTATCGTGTCTTTCCGGGTTGGACTCAAGTTGATAGTTACCGGAACAGGCGCAGCGGTCGGACTGAACGGGGGGGCGTGCATACAGTCCAGCTTGGAGCGAACTGCCTACCCGGAACTGAGTGTCAGGCGTGGAATGAGACAAACGCGGCCATAACAGCGGAATGACACCGGTAAACCGAAAGGCAGGAACAGGAGAGCGCACGAGGGAGCCACCAGGGGGAAACGCCTGGTGCCTGTACATAGATTTGTGTA
>NZ_VATN01000050.1:0-1471 GCF_005781105.1 Escherichia sp. E2586 | reverse complement strand
ATTTGAGGAATGGCAGTCACGCATCCAGTTAATAAAGCACTCGTGAAATTTTGCAGGACTGATACAGGATACAACTCTGGCAATGGTATCGTGAACAGGAATACCATTTTCAAAATCACCATATTGTTTTAAAAAATCGAGATGTGTTTCTCCAAAATCCTCTATATCTTCCCAACCTTCTGCACCAGAAATAACGGCGCAAATAGTCAACAGTAGAATATCTGACAATTTATGTTCCACTTTCCAGGTTTGTCTGTAATCGGGAATAATAGAAATATGTTCCATCAATTTTTTAAGTTCCATTTTGTTCTCCTTAATTATGTAAGGAATATTTGATCATGTATAAGCAATAAAAAACAGTTTTAGGTAATAAGGAATATCTCAATTATTGAACATAAAATGCGAATTATTTAGTACAAAAAGTGTACTTCTGATGATCTTTCCCTGGGATGTTTAGTGTGCTGAACGAGAATTAAATAATAAAAGAGCCGGGAAGTTCAATCAGCTTCCCGGCTTTTATTTTAATATTTTTTATTAATTTCTTTTATCCATGCATTAAATTCTTTTACTAAATAAGGATCTTCATTCTCTGATAATATTTCTTGTAGATATCGACAAGTATCTTTACTCCCCATATCAATCACGTATAAAGCAATCGAGTCAACGATATCATTTTCAAAAGAATCAATAGCCACACAATATATGTTTATTAAATCTCTCAAACCATCATTAACATCAACTTCTAATTTATTTAAGGCTTCATTATATTGATTTCGGATATTCATAAAACCTCACATTAATTATATGGGGATCGTCCCGGAGACATTGGAATGTGAACATCAGCGTTATGATTCGGATTCGTTCCTCGGTCAGAAACTCCACCAGTGGCAGTATACCTGCCAGTCACGTCTCGCGGGCGATAATTCCCATTAGAAACACTGGATGTTGGAACTGTTTCAATATGAGCATGAGGTACAGCATCAGCATAATGTGAAGGTGAACGAGGATTTGCCGGGTCAATTCTTACTGCAACAGTATTTCCGTCAGGTAATGCTTTTGTCCAGACCTCTCCTCCACTATGAGCTTGTACCGACGAGTAACCTCGATTACGCAAAGTTTGTCGTATTTCTCCTGGAGTTTTTCCTGAAAAATTGGGTAGGCCGCCTATTTCTTCCTGAATATTCTGTGCACTTCTGAAGCGCCCATTACTTCCCCTTAATTTACAAAGACCAAGTGGATCAATATAAGTTAATGGATTAGGCGCATAAGCATAGAGGTTTATCCCCCCCGCCAGCCCTATCGGATCCTGGCTGATAAACCTCCCGCACTCCGGCGCATAATATCTGAACAGATTGTAATGCAGTCCTGTTTCTTCGTCAAAGTACTGCCCCGGCAGTCGCAGCGGCTGTTCAAAGTACGCCCCGCTGTTGCTGATGTCGCCCCGGTTTTCGCCAAATCCCGCCTGATAGCC
>NZ_VATN01000049.1:0-23044 GCF_005781105.1 Escherichia sp. E2586 | reverse complement strand
TTCTGCAGCTTCTGCGTTAATGTGCACCCCCACGGCAGAATGATTCTGCCTCGTGCCCCCCCAACCAGCCCAGTTCTTCCTCCTGGGCTGGTTTTTTTATAATTAAACACCCACAATTTTCTTCGTCAGCGCGTAGTCGATTAATAACCAGGATTGTGATTTTTCTGATAAGAACACTGACTGCAAATAAATCAGGGGAAAATAATTATGCATGAACGCGTTGGGTGAAATATAAATCATAGTATAAACGAACGCTCAAACATTGCCGCACTCCTTTGACTCCTGACTAATAATCACCAGACCTTAGTATTAAACTATAATTATATTCCGCATCGAATTATCCTAATCAGGATTTACTTAATGTGGTGTATTATACTTACCACTAAGGATGTTAAATTTGTCAGATACCCCAAAAAGTAACCTTTTATTTTAAATGCTGACGAACAACGTCAACTAAGTAATCAGGAAAATACGCGAGGACCGCGCACTAATGGAAAGCTGTACTAATTCTACACCACCTGTATTTGTCATGGCCCTGTGTGAGTATTTCACATTTGGGATGAAGAATCTTTTCTCCAACAACCACATTAACCTGTCATTTATCCATCGAATTGAGCAGGTCACTATCGGCCTGGATGATACGCTGACCATTATGTTAGTGCTTGATATGTCAGGGACGGAATCGCTACGAATATTCAAAGAAGCCGTTGATTTTCTTATCCAGATTAACAGTCGTAAACGCGTTGGCGTGCTGGTCAGTCGTTATAACTCCTATCTGACACATTACATCTCGCGCAAGTTTGCAGGTAAGGTCACTTTTTTTAACTCCCATAACCTGCACTCCGGTCTTTTTCAGCGCAACTTCCAGACCTGGTTACGGGGTAAAACATTTCGCCCCATGCATACGATTAATCGCTACCGGGACGAACGTTATGGTTTTTCCCTGAAAGAATGGATTTGTCTGGTGCTTCCCCTTGCCGGAGAGTCAATAGCGGAAATGTCCCGATGCATGAAAATACCGGAACCGACGCTGTATCAGATCAGACGCGGCGCGCTAAAAAAATTAGGGCTGAGTTCCTACCGGCAATTCTGTGAACTGTATATCAGAGGGGAAATCCGCACGGAAAACGACAAAATTTTAAGGCAGAAATACTGACGCGTTTTTTGGGTTCACAACGGCTGCGAGGCAGGGCTATCTCATCGCGGCCATAATTTGCAGAAGATTGTCAAAAATGGTGGCCATCAGGTTTTCAAAAAGTGGGCCAAAGGAGTACATCATCAGCGATAGCGCCAGCAATCCAACGCTAAGTGAAATAGGGAAACCGATCACAAAAACAGAAAGTTGCGGCGTCAGACGGTTAATAATACCAAGTGTCAGGTTAATACAGAGCAGTAACGCCACAATAGGTAACGCCAGTATCAAACCGCTACTGAAAATAAGCCCCGCCAGTTTTACAAAAGCCAGATAAGCAGACGCATTGGGTAACGTAGCCACAACGGGCAAAATATCAAAGCTGCGGGCGATAATCTCCAGAAGGTAAAGATGTCCGTTGGCGATTAAAAAGATCAGCGTAGCCAGTAAATTCAGAAAGCGGGCGACCACAGGCATATTCTGTCCACCGGCCCGGTCATAGAAGGTGGCAAATGAAAGTCCCATCTGCAGGCCGATAAGTTCGCCAGCGTGGCGGACAGCCACAAAAATCAACTGAATGATCAACCCGGTGATAAGGCCAATAATGAGCTGCCCCGCTCCCGTCAGAAATCCCTCATACGAAACAATACGAATATTGCTGTCAGGCAATATGGGGGCTATCTGAAAGGCTATCAGTGCCGACAGTGCAATTTTGACCTTTTTGTTGATCGATTTGTCATTAAAGATCGGCGCTGACGTAAAAAGAGCCAGAATACGCAAAAACGGGAAGAAATACTGACCGATATGCAGGTAGAGATCAGCCAGAGACAGAGTGAGCATAACTAGCGAATCAGATAAGGCAGGCTGTTAAACAACCCGTGCATATAATCAAGCATAACGCTTAACATCCAGGGACCAAGAGCAATAATGACCACCACAATCAGAAGGATCTTGGGAATAAAAGACAATGTCATCTCGTTTATTTGCGTGGACGCCTGAAGAATGCTGATAACCAACCCGGCAACCAGAGACGCCAGCAATAACGGCGCGGCAATCATCAGACCGACTTTAATGGCCTGGAATCCCATCGCCATGACTTGTTCTTCTGTCATCTCTTTTCCTCGTCAGCTAAAAAAACTTTGAGCCAGTGAACCAATCAACAACTGCCAGCCGTCGACCAGAACAAACAGCATCAATTTAAAAGGTAATGAGATTGTCGCTGGCGGCACCATCATCATCCCCAGCGCCATCAAAACACTGGCGACCACAAGGTCGATAATCAAAAACGGTATAAAGATGGTAAAGCCAATCTGGAAACCTGTTTTCAGTTCACTGGTGACAAACGCCGGAACCAGCAGACTTAACGGTACATCTTCCGGTCCGGCGAAGTTTTGCTGATGAGCGATGCGGGTATACAACGCCAGATCATCCTGACGCGTTTGTTGCAACATAAATTCCCGCAGCGGCTGAATACCTTTATCGATGGCGACCTGAGCGGTGATTTTATCCTGACTTAAAGGCATCCATGCGTCGTCATAGATTTTATTAAACACGGGCGACATGACATAAAAAGTGAGGAACAGCGCCAGACCTAACAGCACCTGGTTTGGTGGTGTTGATGACGTTCCCAACGCGTTACGCAGCAATCCCAACACAATGATGATGCGTGTAAAACCGGTCATCATCAGCAAAATAGCGGGTAGAAAGGTCAGCGATGTCAGCAGGACCAGCGTCTGTACCGGTAAAGACCAGCCTTCCCCACCCGCCGGGCGAGTTAACAGAATGTCGCTATTGGCAGCGAATGCGCTATGTACAGGCAATCCGATGCCAAACACCATGACCAACAGGCCACAGATAATCGACATTACCCGCCATGATGGTTTTATTTTATTGTGACTTGCCATAACGCCCCCGCAGACTGTTTGCCAGCACTGTCTGAAAACAGTCAACCAGCGAGCTACGGGACTGCGGTTGATCAACAGCCGCA
This sequence comes from Escherichia sp. E2586, assembly GCF_005781105.1. Taxonomy (NCBI): domain Bacteria; kingdom Pseudomonadati; phylum Pseudomonadota; class Gammaproteobacteria; order Enterobacterales; family Enterobacteriaceae; genus Escherichia; species Escherichia sp. E2586. The sequence goes on along the minus strand of NZ_VATN01000049.1, from coordinate 19,925 downwards.
AAATTTTCTTCGACCGTTTTTTTGTCGATGGCGCTCAGACAGGAGATCTTTTCTGCCGTCACGCCAAGCAGTAACCATTGATTTCCCACTTCCACAAGAACCAGGCGTTCACGCGGCCCCAGAGACTGGCTGAATTTAATATTTAACAGCGCATTGCGGCCATTTTTTTTCCCTGAAATACCGCCAGAACGACGTAAATACCAGAGTAAAAGAAGTAACCCGAATATTATCAGGCAGAGGATACCGCCGGTATGCATCCATACCGACGACATGCTGGTTGTTGAAGCGGTGGGTAAAACTGTATGGGTACTATTGATCATTATCTGCTCAGGCGATAAATACGTTCAGATGGCGTAATAATATCGGTAATACGAATACCGAATTTATCCGACACCACAACCACTTCTCCCTGTGCAATAAGATAACCATTAATCAAAATATCCAGAGGTTCACCTGCCAGACCTTCCAGCGCAACCACAGACCCCTGGCTCAGTGCCAGAAGTTCCTTGATGGTCATACGGGTTCTGCCAAGTTCTACCGTCATTCTGACCGGAATATCCATAACCAGATTCAGGTCAGAGGCAATAGCTTTCGCCCCGTCCATCACGCCCGTCGTTCCTGCGGATTCGCGCTGTTCTTCCAGTGCGTCTGCCCAGGCCGTATCTGCGGGAGTAGAGGTAGTGCCCGCCTGTTCATTCTTGCTCATGCGAGCTCTCCTTAGAAAAAGGTGCTAATGCTGTATTAAAAAGTTCTTCTACCTGCAAGGCGTACTGATTGCTTGCACTGCCATATTTCCCGGACAGTACCCGTACGCCATCAACATAAGCTTCAGCGATTTCAGGTTTATCTAACGGCAAAACATCGTGTTGCTTCAGGCTCATAATTTGTGACAGTCGCATCTGGACGTCGGATAAATTCACCACCAGTTCCAGTTCCGTATTTCTGACCTGTGAAGCCAGCGTATTACGCCAGTTTTGATCTTCCTGCCAGGCGTTTTCCTGTGGTGGACTGGTAAGCAAAGAACGTATTGGCTCAATAACGTTGAAAGGGATGCAGATATCCATCTGGACGCACTCTGAACCCAGTTCGATATAAAACGGTGTAGTAATCACAATATCATTCGGTGACGACGTAATATTGGTGAATTTCACCTGCATTTCTGAGCGAATATATTCTGTTTTAAGACCATAAACCGTACTCCAGGCAAAGTCATAAGACTCCAGAGCAATTGACAATATACGCTGAATAATACGTTGTTCAGTGGGGGTAAACTCCCGCCCATCCGCTTTTGTTTTAAAACGTCCGTCACCGCCAAATAAATTTTCCACCAACATAAACACCATATTGGGAGAAAAGACGAACAGTGCCGTCCCGCGCAAAGGTGACAGATGAATCAAATTAAGATTGGTCATCACAGGCAAGTTACGCGCAAATTCATGATAAGGCTGTACCCGAATATTACCGATAGTGACGTCCAGACTGCGGTGCAACACGTTGAACGCTCCGACACGAAACTGGCGGGCAAAACGTTCATTAATGAATTCCAGCGTGCTGAGTCGTTCATGAACAACGCGTCGTTGCGTCACCGGATCGTAAGGACGGATACCATCCTCAGGAGCCATGGCAGATAGAGTGTTTTCAGATGCGCCGTTACCATCGCCATTCAGAAGACTATCCACCTCATCCTGTGACATAATATTGTCAGACATAGCGATTACCGTAAAATAAAGATGTTAAATAAAACATCGGTAACTTTAACCGTCTGTTTCCCGGATAGTGGACTTGCCAGTTCTTTTTCAACTTGATGAACCAGTTGCTGTTTACCTTCGCGTGTGCTCAACTCCTCCATCGTCTGCTGTGAAAATAGCATAACAAGGCGGCTACGAATTTCTGGCAGGAAACGTTTTAACAATTCCTGGGAGCGAGGATCTTTCAGACGCAGCGTCAATCCAACATACAGAACATGTTCTGTTCCATCGACACCAGGCTTCAGACTGACAGTAAACGTATCCAAAGGTGTATAAATAGGTATTTCAAACGTTTCCTCTATTTCTTCAATTTCCTGCTCTATTGCGCCTTTTTTAACATTGTTCTTTAAACTCTCCAGTTCTGTCCAGGTATAACCAAAACATGCGCTGGCAAAAACAAATGCCAGGACGGTCAGCGCTATGCGACCTTTGCTTTTTTTGCCACTCTGAGTGGTATCCAGATTCTTTTTTGACATCACAAAAATATACTCAGTAATTTGCACCCCGTTACACCCGGGACAGGTGCTGTATTCTATTACATAACCTGGTATTAATAATCCGGCAAAAAAATGTCGCTGCTGGCATTAAATTGATAGATAGATTTGACTTCAGACAACATTGTAAACGTTTGCCTGCATCCTTAATGAAAATGAATGTTGCAGAAATGATAAAAAAACACCACCTACGTGAGATTTATAACCAGTTGAATTTTAATATAATTAAAGATCAGGATCGATATCAACAGCCCGCAAAGAAGCAAGTTTAAACCCGGAAAAAATACCACCATAATAAAACAACAAAGCCCGGGAACCGGGCTTTCAGATAAATAACAAAATAAATTTATCAGACAAAAGTATTTATTCCGCCGGAACGACTGATCGTATGCAGAATTACGCCTGGTTCATCCGGTACGCTTTCCACACCATCATCGGATTGCATATCCTGTTCTGCTGTCTGATTTTGCGAACCGTTCTCCCACGAAGGTCTGGAGTCCGCAGCAACATTGGTTTGCCCAAGAGAGATCCCTGATTCTGCAAGGGAGTTTCGTAAATGAGGCATCGCCGTTTCAAGCGCAGCGCGAACCTGATGGTCGGCTGCGGCAAAATGAAGCTGCACCTGATCATTATTTATCCGCAGACTAATATGCAGACTACCAAGATCTTCCGGGTGCAATCTCAGCTCCGCATGATGAATCCCTTCACGAGTAAAGCAAGCCAACTGCTGACTCAAATTCTGCTGCCATTCCGTAGTCCCCACAGACGCTGTCAATACAGAGGGCTGCGCAGATGGGGATACCCCCACAGGCTCACGGATTTGAATGCTCATATCCCCAATGGTTGGGATATGAAAAGCATCCGCTGTATGACTTTCCTGATGTTGTACAGGCATCTGTTCCGTCGGTTGATTCGCCACCGCCGAATCCAGAGACGTTGCCAATTGTTCCGATGACTGAGGCAGTGTATGACCGGTATTGGTGGCCGACTCAAGATGCAAGGAATCGGGTTTTAATGGCAGCGATGAAGATGGATGAGCAACCGGTTTACCGACTTTCCCCGCAAACTCTGAATAGGCAACGGCTTTATTCAACGTTTGCGAATGGCTGGTATCGAAAGCATTATTTTGTACTTCATCCCCATTCTGTTCTGCTAAAAGTTCAGTTTCAGGCAAACTAACATCGGAACTCCCCTTTTCCGTTTGGGACGCCACATTTTCAGGCGACACCGACGTATTTTTCAGGGCGGTAACCAGTCCATTGCCTTCAAACATCGGTGACGCTGTCATTTCCTGGTTTATACCTGTTTCTGGTAATGGTGTACTTTGCGCCGGAAGCAGGTAAAACAGATTATCCATGACACCAGAGTGCTCCCCTTCAGGCGATCCTTTCCCTTTTTCTTCCTCGTTCGGTAACAGATTTACTGTCCCTTCCGACGGAAGATGAGGCTTCGGGATGGCGCCAGGAAGCAGTTTGCTGTCGAGTTCTGCGGCAAATGATGACGTGTCTGTGTCATTCTGCGTTACAGCGTGTCCATGCCCCAGATTGCCAATATTCATAGGTAAAGAAATTACCTGCATTTTATTTTCCCCTCTGGCTGGCGCGGCGGGCAAATTCATCCATCATTTTTTGTTCCTGTCGGTTTTCTTTCAATATACGCTGGGCTTCGGCCCGGCTTTTTAATGTTTCAAATGCGTTTAACCGCTGACGATCTTTTTGCCAGTCACTGAGCGAGGCATCGACAATCTGTTGGCTGTTGTTCACCTGGTTTACCTGCTGCAAAACGACCTTTTCCAGCGCACCAATAAAACTTTGCCATGACTGGAGCGTAGACACTGACATCCCCTTATCGGCAATGGTGTTTTGCAGTTGGCGACGATATTCAGATTCGTATGTCTGTAATTGTTGTAAACGTGAGACTTCATTCTCATGCGACTGGCGCGCACGCCCCAGTCGCACCGTGGTGTCATTGAGTTTCTTTTCGGCCAGATCCCGCAAAACATCCATTGGTGCTGACGTTGCCATGATTATTCACCTGCTTCAGGGCCTCTGTTATCCGGGAATAACGCATCGAGCTGGCGACATGAAACATCATATTCCTGGCGTTCATGGATGCCCTGTTGCAGATAGCGTTCCATTTCTGGATATAAGGTGATCGCCTGATCCAGTAAAGGATCGCTGCCTCTGGCATACGCCCCTACGCTGACCAAATCCCGGTTCCGCTGCCACGAGGACAGAAGTTGTTTAAAACGCTGTACCTTTTTAAATTGCGCTGGTTGCGTAATTTCCGTCATCACACGGCTGATAGAAGCTTCAATATCAATGGCCGGATAGTGGCCTGATTCCGCCAGTCGGCGTGACAGAACAATATGTCCGTCGAGAATGGCGCGAGCGGAGTCCGCAATCGGGTCCTGCTGATCGTCGCCTTCCGTCAATACGGTATAGAATGCAGTGATTGATCCACCGCCACGGATACCATTTCCGGCTCTCTCCACCAGGGCCGGTAAACGGGCGAAAACAGAAGGCGGATAGCCTTTGGTTGCTGGCGGTTCGCCAATGGCTAATGCTATCTCACGTTGCGCCATCGCATAACGCGTCAGCGAATCCATGATCAGCAACACATTTAATCCACGGTCACGGAAATCTTCCGCAATACGGGTTGCATATACCGCCCCCTGCATACGCAGTACCGGCGATACATCGGCAGGCGCAGCAATAACCACCGAACGCTGTAAGCCATCCTTTCCGAGGATATTTTCAATAAAATCTTTGACTTCACGGCCTCGTTCGCCGATGAGTCCCACAACCACCACATCAGCGGTGGTATAGCGCGCCATCATGCCTAACAGGACACTTTTCCCGACACCGGACCCCGCGAACAGCCCCATACGCTGGCCTCGTCCCACGGTCAGTAACCCATTGATCGCCCGAACGCCGACATCAAGCACATTGCGAATAGGATCGCGTTGTAACGGGTTAAACGGAGCGGTAAATAATGTTGCCCGATCACTATTACTGGGAGGAGGAAGGCCATCCAGTGGTCGCGCACTGGCATCCAGCACACGCCCCAATAATCCAGGCCCAACAGGAAGCTGCTTGCCTTGTGTTAACTTATCACCGCTATCCGGCGCCCAGACTCTGGCGCCAGGCAAGATGCCGTCCACATGTTCCAGCGGCATCAGATACAGCGTTTGTCCACTGAAACCAACAACCTCACTTTCTACACAACGAATACCATCCGGGCCGTCACGTTCAACAATGCACAGCGTTCCGATGGGTAATTTTAGTCCGGTGGCTTCCATCACCAGTCCAGTCGCGCGGATCAGCCTGCCGTACTGACGAAAAGCGGGTAACGTCGTCATCCGCGTTTCTTGCTGTTCCAGAGCACCCAGCCAGTTTTTGAGATGCGAAGTCATACACCGCCCCTGTTACGAGCCAATTGACACAACGACTGCCAGCGGGTTTCCAGCGAGGCATCCAGTTCCCCTTCTTCCGTACTGATCCGACAACCGCCGGGTAGAAGATGAGGATCGGCACACAATTCCCAGTCATAGGCTGAGAGTAACGTCTCAAGCTGCTGGCGTACCTCTTCTGGTTCTTCCGCACTGATGGTCAGGCGAAATTTACCTTTCAGTAAACTATCTTCGTTGAGTAGGGTACGGATGTGATTCATCAGACTGGTATGCATTTTATCCGTAACGCCCTGCCCGCCCAACAGAGTACGCACCGCCATCAGCGCCAGTTGCACCAGGCGGGCAGGAATGACGCTGTCCATGTTTTCAACCGAGATCTGGAAACTTTCCATCACGCGGGAAAACTGTGAATTTAACAGCGATTGTTGAGCATGTATTTCCGCTAATCCTTGCTTAATGCCTTCGGCTTTTCCCTGTTGCAATCCTTCTTCGTAGCCGCGGCGGCGGCCCTCTTCTTCGCCCTTTACCAGTCCCTGCGTAAACCCTTTTTGCCCTTCCTGTTGGCGAACACGAGCAAGCTCTGCCTGCCGGTCCGGGTCAGACATTGGGTCTGCATCTGCATGATTTTCAGACTCCAGGTTTGGCCATGAGGAACTGCCCTGCCCGAGCAGATCATCAGGCCGCCAGGGTTTCCAGGTTGTCTCAGACGTAGACATCCTCACCTCCGCCAATCACCATCTCTCCGACTTCCACCAGACGACGTACCACCAACAGAATGGATTTCTGTTCTGCTTCAACCTGGGTCATACGTACCGGACCACGGGAATTGAGATCATCACGCATAATTTCAGCCTGACGTTTGGACATGTTGCTGAAGAACTTCTCACGCAGCGCCTGATCAGCGCCTTTCAACGCAACCAGCAGAGACTCGCCATCGACTTCCTGCAGCAGGCGCTGGATGCTGCGGTCGTCCATATCCACCAGATTTTCGAACAGGAACATCTCGTCAATAATTTTTTGCGCCAGTTCAGGATCAAATTCACGGAATGCAGTAAGCGCCGCTTCTTCCTGCTGAGTTTTCATCAGGTTGAGAATTTCAGCCGCCGGACGAACACCACCCATATTGTTGCGCTTCAGTGACTGACCGTGGAGCAGATTGTTCAGTACATCCGTCAGTTCTTGCAGTGCCACCGGCTGGACGCCGTTAAAGGTGGCAATACGCAACATAATGTCGTTACGTTCGCGTTCTTCGAATTTCGCCAGTACGCTTGCTGCCTGAGCGCGTTTCAGATGCACCAGAATGGTCGCAATAATCTGCGGATGCTCTTCCCGAATCAGGTCATACACCATATACGGTTCCATCAGACCCAACGTATCGATACCGTTGTTTTCACTATGGGCATCCAGCAGATTATCCAACAAGGCTTCGGCCTGGGATTCACCCAGCGCTTTCACCAGAACATTGCGTAAATACTCATCCGCATTGATGCTGATGGACGCATACTCTTCTGAATCGCGTTTGAATTCACTCAGCACCTGAGCAATCTGCTCATGGGTATAAGAGTGAATACTGACAATAGCAGTGCTTATCTGTGCCACCTCCTGAGGACTGAGATGGCGGAAGACGTCGGCGGCGCGGTCATCGCCGAGCGTTAGCATAATAATGGCGCTTCGCATGGCAGCATTCATGATGGTTTCTGCTCCTTATTCATCCACTGGCGAATAACCAGTGCAATAATCTGCGGTGCCTCATCGGCCATTTCACGCAGTTGCTGAGTAGTAAGCTCGGTATCCATGCGCTGTTGAGCCTTGGCAAGTTCGCTGTGTTCTTTTTTCTGCCGCTGCGCCGTTGCTTCGGCCTGACGTGCTTCTTTTTCCATTTCGAGCCGCTGGAGCAGCATTTCCTGATGTTTCACCCAGAATGGCCATACGGCTTTACGCCACAGCATCCAGGCAACCAGAGCGACTAAAAGATAACGCAGTACGCTAAGAACTAACTGAATGACATCCTGCTGTTGCCACAGTGGAAGAGCGACATCTTTGTCTGACTGGCTAAATGGTGTGTTAACCACATTTACCGAATCCCCACGGGAAGCGGTATAGCCCATTGCCTCTTTAACCAGATCGTTGATTTGCTTCATCTGCGCTGGCGTCAGAGCCGCCGGTTCTCCGGCTTTTCCTGGCAGATAATTGATAACAACCGCGACCGACAAACGTTCCACATTACCCGTGTTGCGGGTGATATGTTTTAGCGTTCTGTCCAGCTCGTAATTGGTAATGTCGTCATGGTTCTGACTGTAAGGTTGTAGGTTTTGGCTTACCGTCTGAGGCGCCGGGCGTGTCGCGCTATCTTTGGCGCCGCGTGCTGGCGTTGAGGTGGTAATCGGTGCGGTGGCGGCCGTAGGCGGTAGATTACTTAACGCGCCAGGTACTCCTCCAACGCTGCTTTTCCCGCCCTGCTCATCATGAACAACGTGGCGGCTGCGGATAGACATCTTGTCTGGCGACGTGTTGGGGGCATATTCCTCAACAGTTTGCTCATTCTGGGTGAAATCCACTTGCGCCGTAACTTGCGTACGAACGTTGGCGCTGCCTACAACGGGTGTCAGAATTGCCTGAATACGGTTTTGATAGTCATCTTCAACTTCGCGGATATATTTAAGCTGTGTTGTCTGGGTATTGTGAGTGTCACTGCCGGAAAGCAAATGGCCAGACTGATCCACAATGGTGACATGAGCGGCATCAAGGCCAGAAACCGCGCTGGCTATCATGTAACTGATGGCGTTGACCTGGCCTTCATCCAGTGTTCTGCCATTTTGTAAAGTAAGAGTCACTGAAGCAGTAGGCGCTTTTTGTTCGCGGACAAACAGTGACGGTTTCGGTATTGCCAGATGAATACGGGCGCTCTGTACTGGACCTAACGTCTCAATAGTACGAGCCAGTTCACCTTCAAGCGCACGCTGGAAGTTAACCTGCTCGTTAAACTGGCTAATACCAAATTTTTCCTGGTCGAGCAGTTCAAACCCTACAGAGCCACCTTTCGGCAATCCCTGCTGTGCGAGTTTAAGACGGACCTCATAAACCTGGTCTTCCGGGATCATGATGGCGCCGTTATGGTCAGCAAAGCGATAAGGAACCTGCATCTGGCTAAGCTGAGTGACAATCGCTCCACCGTCCTGTTCGCTAATATTACTGTAGAGAACTCGATAAACTGGCCCTTGCATCCAGAATAGCAAGGCGACAACAATTGAAATTGCTGCCGCCGCTGTGATCATAAAAATAATTCTGGGATTTGCCCGAATTCGTTCCAGTAGTGCCTTAAAATCAAAGGGACTATTTTTTTTATTACCCTGGGTTGTGGCATTCATGCCATATTCCTGTAAAGTTAAATGGTACGACTTCAACGCAGGTGTCATATTGCAGATGCAGATGAACAAACTGGTGATGAGTATTATTCGCGACAATTTTTCATTTCAGAAAATTTGCCAGATAAGAATTATCGCCTGAAACAGCCCTAAACCTAATCTGCAATAAGAACAGGTTTATGCTGACTTTTCCCACAATGCTGCTGAACTTCCGCCATGATAAAGTACGCCTAAATTAAACAGAGCTGATAAGACATCAGTATCAACTATCTGTTGTTAAGTGTCAGTAAGGTGAAATAACAATATGTCCCTAAATACAATCAATGGGGTAGTAAATCAGATCCAGCGTCAGGCAGGCCAGGTTTCTGCAATGCAGAATCAGCTTGCTCTGACAGAATCAAATGACACAGAAAATAAAACGCAATTTTCTGATGTGTTATTTAACAGCCTCAATAATATCAGCCAGCTCCAGAATCAGGCCAAACAAGGCTCTGAAGACTATCTGGCAGGCGTGCCGGGAGTTGGCTTAAATGATGTTATGGTTTCGATGCAGAAGTCATCTGTAGCACTTAACCTTGGTGTTCAGGTACGCAATAAAATGGTTAGCGCGTATCAGGACATCATGAATATGGGTGTCTGATTGTCGATTTTTCGTTTTAGTCACTCCGTTAATCCTGATTGTTATTTTCTGTTTTCCCGTATCACCTGATCACCGCCTGGCTGTGTTTATGATCGGGTGATACGTATTGAAACCCCAATCATGTGTTGAAAATAACTCTCTATCCCCCGCTAAATGCGGAAACACTGAGAAATAAAATTCCGCAATATGGCTAATCACTCTGAATTCCCTGCGCAAACTCTGAACACTCTCACGGATAAAGATTTAGCACGTGTCAGCGAGCTAATTTACCGCCGTGCAGGTATTGTCCTGAATGGTCAAAAAAAAGATATGGTCTATAATCGTTTATCCCGCCGAATCACTCAGCTAGGGATAAACAGCTTCAGTGAGTATATGGCACTGCTTGAAAGCAGCTCTGATGCGCCGGAATGGCAGACATTTGTCAACTCGCTGACCACTAACCTGACCTCTTTTTTTCGTGAAGCGTACCATTTCCCTATTCTTGCAGAACATGCGCGGAGTCGGCGCGGTATGTATAACGTATGGTGCGCTGCCGCATCCACAGGCGAAGAACCACTGTCAATTGCGATGACGCTGGAAGAAACGCTGGGTCGTAGTATTACGGGGCCTCGCATACTGGCAACGGATATTGATACCGATGTTCTGCGTCATGCCAAAAAAGGAATTTATCAATTATCCGATTTGGCTAGTCTGAATGAAAAACAGAAAAAAAACTGGTTTCTGCGTGGAACAGGAAATCACGGTGATAAAGTAAAGGTAAAAAGGGAACTGTTGGCATCGATTCATTACCAACAGCTGAATCTCGTGGCCCCGCAGTGGGATATTCCTGCACCGTTTGATGCTATTTTCTGTCGCAATGTGATGATTTATTTTGACAGAAATACGCAGGATATTCTTATGCGCCGTTTTGCAGAAATACTGAAACCAGGTGGAATACTTTTTGCGGGTCATTCAGAACACTTTAATACTGCAAATAGTCATTTTCGCCTGCGCGGCCAATCTGTTTACTGCCTGGCAAAGGGGTAACAAATGAAAAAGATAAAAGTGTTGTGCGTGGACGATTCGGCGTTAATTCGCAATATCATGACGCGAATTGTTAATCAACAACCGGATATGGAAATGGTCGCCACGGCGCATGATCCCATCATGGCCCGTGATTTGATTAAACAACATAACCCGGATGTACTGACGCTGGACGTTGAAATGCCGCGCATGGATGGTCTGGATTTTCTTGAACGTTTAATGCGTCTGCGTCCAATGCCGGTATTAATGCTTTCTTCACTGACCAGTAAAGGCTCTGATATCACTATTGCAGCACTGGAACTGGGCGCCGTAGATTTTATTACTAAACCTCAGCAAGGACTTCAGGAAGGGATGGAAAAATACAGCGATATGATCGCTGACAAAATTCGTATCGCGGCAAGCGTGCGGAGTTTCCAGAAAAGAACAGTTCCTCCCGTTATTCGCGCCCCGCTTATTGGCAGTGAAAAAATTATTGCCATTGGCGCCTCTACCGGTGGTACGGAAGCATTAAGCCATGTCCTCTTGCCAATGCCGCCGACATGTCCGGGAATCGTCATCGCACAACATATGCCACCAGGATTTACCCGTTCTTTTGCCCAGCGTCTGGATAAATCCTGCCTGCTGTCCGTAAAGGAAGCAGAGCATGATGACCGCGTACTACCCGGTCATGCTTATATCGCGCCAGGCGGCAGACATATGGAGTTAATACGTAGCGGGGCTAACTACCATATCAAACTTAGCGATACGCCGCCTGTTAACCGCCATCGTCCGTCGGTAGATACGCTGTTTGAATCCGTTGCCCGAGTCGCAGGACGAAATGCCGTCGGTGTGATCCTGACGGGTATGGGTAACGATGGTGCGAAAGGTCTGCTGGCGATGCGTAACGCAGGCGCCCGAACCCTCGCCCAGAGCGAACGTTCATGTGTGGTATTCGGTATGCCCCGTGAAGCAGTGGCTTTAGAGGCGGTAACAGAAGTCGCCGACCTCGATGATATGAGCCAACAAATTCTCAATAACATAACCGGGCAGTCTCGCCGTATTTAACAGCCTATTTCGTACTTAGAAATTTTTCAGGATATACCATGACAGATAAGAATTTACGTTTCCTCGTTGTTGATGACTTTGCCACCATGCGTCGCATTGTCCGCAATCTCCTTAAAGATCTCGGCTTCAACAATGTTGACGAAGCGGAGGATGGTCATGACGCGCTGACGCGTCTGAAAAAAGAACCATTCGATTTTGTCATTAGTGACTGGAACATGCCGAACATGGACGGTTTGCAGCTGTTGAATGAAATTCGCCAGGATAGTGCGCTTAAAGCGCTGCCTGTGCTGATGGTTACCGCAGAAGCGAAGAAGGAAAACATTATTGCCGCAGCGCAGGCCGGTGCCAGCGGTTATGTGGTTAAGCCTTTTACCGCAGCCACTCTTGAAGAAAAGCTGAACAAAATCTTTGAGAAGCTCGGGGGATAATCATGACCGCGTCTGCGCAACTGCCACCAAAGAATCACGATCCAGACGTCTTTACCCGTATTGGTAATATCACACGGATGCTAAGGGATAGTCTGGTCAGTCTTGGCCTTGAGCGAACCATCATGGATGCGGCTGAAGCGATCCCTGATGCCCGCGAACGTCTGAATTATGTGGCAAAGAAAACATCGCAGGCTGCGGAGCGTGTGCTGAACAGTGTGGAAGAAACAAGACCGATGCAGGACGCTATCTCCAGCGGAGCTGAACAGTTAACACAACGCTGGGATGCCTGGTTTGATGCGCCTGTTGAACTGCCGGAAGCCCGTGAACTGGTAAAAGATACCCGGCATTATCTGAAACAGGCGACCAGTCTGGCCGGTAAAACCAATAATCAACTCATGGAAATCATGATGGCGCAGGACTTTCAGGATCTGACCGGTCAGGTTATCCAGCGCATGATGACCATTATTGAAGTTGTCGAAAAAGAGTTGATTCGGGTACTCGTAGATAACATTCCTGAAGAGACTGTACCGACGAAAGAAGTCGCTAATTCATTAATTAATGGTCCACAAATCGATCAGACCCAGGCAGGTGTAATGACATCCCAGGGCCAGGTTGATGACCTTCTCCAGAGTCTCGGCTTTTAATCTATGTAATGTCATTTTCCTCTGATAACCAGAACTAACGCGGTTAGCAGAGGAACCAGACCCAGGCAGGTGTATGTCAGAAGAAAGCGATCAGGAAAAAACAGAAGAGCCCACAGCTCACCGAAAAGAAGAAGCGCGGAAAAAAGGGCAGATTCCTCGTTCCAGAGAACTCACCTCCCTGCTGATTCTGTTAGCAGGCTGGTCGCTGATGACGGGTAGCGGAGAAAACCTTGCCCGCACGTTATTACAGTTATTGCATTCCGGGTTAACCCTCAACAGACATCAAATTGAGGACCCGTTAAGCATGATTCACCAGCTTTACGACATGCTGGTAATGATGATTCAGGCATTGATGCCCTTTCTGCTTGGGCTGTTTGTAGTGGGGATTGCCTCGCCATTACTGATTGGTGGGCTTCACCTGGGCGGTGGCCTGAAAGTAGATTTAAAACGCTTAAATCCACTTTCAGGAATGAAACGGATGGTTTCAGGGCAAATGGTCGCTGAATTATTAAAAGGATGTCTGAAAGTTACTTTAGTAGGAACAGGCTGTACTTTGTATCTTACTAATAATAAAGAGCATTTCATCCAGTTAGTGAGTGCTCCACTGCCTGAAGCGATTGGCCGCGCGATGGACCTGATTCTGCACTGCCTGATGATGGTACTGCTGTGCATTATCCCGATGGTTGGCTATGACATTTTTAACCAGATCTTCAGCAACCTGAAAAAGCTGCGTATGACCCGCCAGGAAATACGCGATGAATTTAAGCAGCAGGAAGGCGATCCGCACATCAAGAACAGAATCAAGCAGATGCAGCGCGCTATCGCCAGAAGCCGCATGATGTCCGATGTGCCTGAGGCGGATGTGATTGTCAACAACCCAACGCACTACTCCGTCGCCCTGTCCTACAAAGAAAACAGTATGAGCGCACCAATCGTGCTGGCCAAAGGCGCAGGGGAAGTCGCGCTGCGCATCAGAGAGCTGGGGAAAGAACATAAGATCCCGATGCTGGAAGCGCCACCGCTGGCGCGTGCGCTTTACCGACACAGCGAGATTGGCAGACCGATCCCAACAGAACTTTATAGCGCGGTGGCAGAAGTGCTCGCGTGGGTCTACAGCCTGCGTCGCTGGCGCCACACCGGCGAAACCAAACCCGTACCACCCCGGAACCTTCCTGTACCGGAAAAACTGGATTTTAACCACGAGATGAATACCGATGTCTGATATCGCCACTAAATTACGTTTACCACAGTTGAAAGATACCCAGTGGCGAATACTGGCCGGCCCGGTGCTGATCATGATGATCCTCGCCATGATGGTCCTGCCGCTCCCGGCGTTTCTTCTGGACACCCTGTTTACGTTCAATATCGTCCTTTCATTGATGATCCTGCTCGTATCCATGTTCACCAAAAACACGCTGGAGTTCTCGGCATTCCCGACGGTCCTCCTGTTTGCCACCCTGCTTCGACTGGCGCTGAACATTGCTTCGACGCGTATCATCCTGATGGAAGGCCACACCGGCGCTGCAGCGGCGGGTCGCGTCGTGGAGGCGTTTGGTCATTTTCTGGTAGGCGGTAACTTTGCTATCGGCATCGTGGTGTTCGCGATTCTGATCATCATTAACTTTATGGTTATCACCAAAGGTGCCGGACGTATTGCCGAAGTGGGCGCTCGCTTCGTTCTCGACGGGATGCCAGGTAAGCAGATGGCCATTGACGCCGACCTTAACGCCGGTCTGATCGGTGAAGCCGAAGCCAAGCGCCGTCGTAACGAAGTGACCCAGGAATCCGACTTTTACGGCTCAATGGATGGTGCCAGTAAATTCGTGCGCGGCGATGCCATCGCGGGCCTGATGATTATGGCCATTAACATCATCGGCGGCCTCGCTATCGGTGTTCTGCAACACGGCATGGCGATCGGACAAGCCGGTGAAACGTATACCCTGTTAACCATTGGCGACGGTCTGGTTTCCCAGATCCCTGCCCTGATAATCTCCACCGCTGCCGGTGTTATTGTGACGCGCGTAGCGACCGAACAGGATGTCGGGGAGCAAATGGTGGGTCAGTTGTTCCACAATCCTCAGGTAATGCTGCTGGCGGCTGGCGTAATCGGTCTGCTTGGGTTGATCCCTGGTATGCCTAATCTGGTATTTCTGCTCTTTACCGCTGCACTGCTGGGGTTAGCCTGGTGGTTACGCGGTCGCCAGGAGAATAATCAGTCGGCCAGCAAAGAAGATAAAACGCGTGACGAAATCCACGCTGAAGCCGCTCACGCTACAGCCGAAGCCTCCTGGGCAGACGTACAGATTGAAGACGTACTGGGGCTGGAAGTGGGCTACCGTTTAATTCCGCTGGTTGATAGCGATCAAAACGGTCAGCTACTGACGCGTATCCGTGGCCTGCGTAAAAACTTTGCGCATGAAATGGGTTTTCTCCCGCCGTCTGTACACATCTGTGACAATCTGAGCCTTGAACCAGGCAGTTATCGTATCCTGCTGAAAGGCGTGGAAATTGGTCATGGCACGATTCACCCTGAACGCTGGATGGCAATTAACCCAGGCTGCGCCGAAGGTGATCTGGACGGAACACCGTGTAAAGACCCGGCATTTGGTTTCCCGGCATGGTGGATTGATGAAGTACAGCGTGAGCAGGCCCAGGTACAGGGCTATACCGTAGTAGACCCGGCCTCCGTCGTAGCAACGCACCTGAATCATCTGATTACCCAGCACACTGGCGAACTGTTTGGCCGCAATGAAGCCCAACTGCTGCTCGATCGCCTTGAAAAAGATATGCCGCGCCTG
The DNA here is from genome assembly GCF_005781105.1 of Escherichia sp. E2586. NCBI lineage: Bacteria > Pseudomonadati > Pseudomonadota > Gammaproteobacteria > Enterobacterales > Enterobacteriaceae > Escherichia > Escherichia sp. E2586. The sequence goes on along the minus strand of NZ_VATN01000049.1, from coordinate 4,329 downwards.
GTAGATGGTTTAATTCCTGGCGTGATCTCTTTAACGCTGTTCCATAAAGTGCTGCAAAATCTCCTGGTGGAACAAGTTTCTATCCGTGATATGCGCACAATTATCGATACGATGGCTGAATTTGCGCCAACAATCACCGACCCTGATGATTTAACCGCTCAAATCCGTAGCCGCCTCGGTCGGGCAATTACCCAACATTGGTTCCGTAATAATAAAGATATCGACGTGATTGGCCTCGACAGCAACCTTGAGAAGATTCTCCTGCAGGCAATCCAGAACAACAGCATCATTGAACCGGGTATTGCAGACAGCCTGATCCGCCAGACAGAACAGGCTATCCTTGAGCAAAACTCGCGTAATATTCCGCCGGTACTGCTTGTCGCGCCACCGCTCAGAACCATGCTTTCCCGTTTTCTGCGCCGGATTTACCCACAGCTGGTAGTGTTGTCTACGCAGGAGATTGCACATGACCGAATGTTACATATGTCGACCTGCATCGGCGGACAAAAATAATGAAAGCCATTAATACAGCATTTCTGCTGCTGGCGCTCCATTCGTCATTATGCCTGGCTTCCGCAGGAAGCTGGAGCCAGCAGAGCAGCGGTGGCACGCTGACTACAGGCGAAGAATTACTGGTTGGGCGTGTTCTTCACGCCCCCACCGTCGTACCACGTAACGCGCCCGTGAAATATATTACGTGGAAAATAAATCTTCTTACTCCACCGCCACAGGGACTGGAAATCAATTTATGCAGTACGACCTGGTGTCAGCCCCTGCCCGCTCTCGCCGGCCATTTAACACCAGTTCGTCATTTATCGGCAGGCGGCGTTTTTCACTTTATTTATAACGTGCGCTATAAAGGGCAGTTAATACCCTCCATGACGGTGGTGAGAAATCAATTAACAATAGGCTACGGCTCACAATCGTGAGGACTGGCTTTAACATGGCAAGTACCCACCGTCCAGTGCGTCGATGGGTATGAGAAGTCGAATTATTCTCTTAGCGGAAAATCACTATTAAGCGCAGAGATTAACTCTTTCAGAAAATCACATTGGCTACAGTTGCGGTTTGTTTTCGATGCTGCGTAATAGACCGCATCTGACGCCGCAAATTCATAACCGGCTAACGTGCGTTTTTCTGCCATTAACTGTACAGCGTGACAGGGTGTCTGATATCCACTGTTTTTTGTATGGGCATCTGATACTGTGGCGTTAACGTCTATGACGAATCTGTATCCTTTGCCGTAAACAGTTTCAATAAAGATATTTTCTTTATTCTGCCCAAGTGCATTACGAATACGGTAAATGCTTCGCGTCAGCGACTCGTCGCTAACCGCAGAAGACCAGACATCATTAATAATTTTATGTTTACTGACCACGCGTTTTGCATTCGCTAATAAAACCTTAAGCACGCCAGCTTCTTTAGGCGGCAGATAAACTTCTTCCGCTCCGCAACATAAAAAACCGTCGTTTGTAAAAGAGAAATCACCAAACTGGAAAGTAGTATAACGTTCCTGTGTATTAATCATATTCACCATAGCTCCCTTATGTGAATCACTGTGGCGAGAGATATCCCCACCGTTAGCTCTGTTCTGCGCTTTCACAACCGGGCTAAAATAGTGAACAGTAGTTCTTCGTGTGCCGGTTAGTGAATGCTGTTACACCTCACTTGCATCACTGAACTTTATGACAGGATTATCCAATTTTGATGTGATATTATTTTAAATTGCGAATTTAAGATGCAACTTGTTGTTTTAAAATGATTATTTATTTTTCGCGTAGCAACATATTACAGTTTAAGAAGTGAATTATGGATTCAAGAGATACGGTAGACGGCATTCTGCTTTCGCTACAGCATATGACATTAATGATAACGACTGAAATACGTGAGAGGGAAAAGAAGGGTCTGCAACACGATTCGGTTTAGTATTAACCGGAATGTTGATTTCATACTGACAGATTTTATTGAAAGAAGTGACCGCATGTGCGGTCACTAAAAAATAGAATAATAAATATTAACGGCATAAAACATCAGTTGGCGAAGGCACACTACTTGTTTGTTTCAATGGGGAGTCTGCGTATACCCCTTGTATTATATGAACCCAGCTATAGCGCCCAGTACCACCATATCGATAAGCACCGTCGAGCGTATTTGGCAAATAGGAAATCCCTGCCCAAAGCGCCCCTTCATGCAGTCCATCATAATCCCAATTAAACAGATCATTTCTTGCCAGCCCGTCGTTAGAACCTAACGCTTTTGCTTCCGCCGAATTTATACAAACATTTTCAATACCAGCATATGGTGATACGATTACATTAGAAAATTTAACATAGCTCATAAAACGAAATGATTGAGACATTTGTACAATGCCCGTCATAGTATCAGTAAATTTCATTGAGCCTTCCATACCGACACCTGGTTTATCAGTAATCTGAATTTCCGTATTTGTTGCATCTAATACGATTTTTTGTTCGCCGGCAGGGGTCACACCTTCAACTTTCCAACGATGACTATCCAGTTTTTTCCCATTTGCGCTTGCGAAACCCACGGTACTGTTAATCGGTAAATAAGCACCATGTGCAATAAGCCCAGACCAGTCTCTGGCTTTATTGCTTATTTTATCGTACAGCTCGACTATCGGTGTAACCTTGACTTTTATCCTGGGTAAGACCTCAACATTATTAACGGTTATCACAGATTCAGCCTCTTTATCCTCCGCAGCATCAACGACTTTATCCGGGTGCACAATAACGGTCGTTTGACCGCTACTATCCGTGGTCCCTGAGGTTGTTTTTGCAGAATATCCCGGCTTAATATCAACAATCGCATTACTGACAGGTTCGCCGAGGCTATTGATCAACGTCACGCTGCATTTAATATCGGTATCGGCCAGCCCAACACAATCTGGCAATGATGACTTTGTACTGCTGATTACGCTGTAGGTATCAACAGAACCTGAGGCAATCGCATCCCCCTCAAAGGGAATGGTATTATTACTGTCTGTTCGCGCTGTGACTTGCGCGCGTAGTACATGACCTTTATTTGTTGAAGAGGGTGTGTATTGGGTCGTGGTCTGTCCTGGAATATCCTCCCACTGCCCTGGGGACGTTTCCACCTGCCACTGATACGTCGTCCCTGATGGAGAAGTATCTTCAGTATCACCATCAGGATCGCTGAATTTAGGTTCCAGCGTTAATGTATCCCCTAGGGTAAGTTCAGGGGCAGCCACGGGTTTATGCCCAGTTATCACCAGTGTTTGATCTTTTGCCGTTGTCGCATAAACGGGTATTGAGGTCGTCAGAACTGTCCCGGCAAGCGTCGACAACACAAATAATTGCCGTGTATTAATATTCATTCGATACTCTTTTCATTGCACTACAGAAGAAGCTAGTGGCTCTGTTATTGCCCGGGATTCAGACTGAGAGAAAGATTGAACCAAGCTACAATAGAACTTTAGATAGCGCTGCTGCAACGTAGAAAAGGTATATGACATCTTTTGTAGCATAACAGTTTCAGATTATCCCGCGGGGCTCTTGATACTTTACCAGGCCTGATCAGGCACAAAATAAGTTACTACATTGTACAACAAGTGAGAATAAAGTTAATGCTGTGATATGAGTACATAAAGAAAGGCTAATCACGGTTTAGAGATTATCAGCAACAGTTCATGTATTCACATTACCAGGCATAAGAACAGCTCTTCAGTAATGACAGGAGTAATAGAATCCGGAGAGTGCAGAAAGTGAAAAGAAAATAATTTTAACAACCAGGACATTTATTAACGCAATAAAATTTCTACTGATAAAACAAGTTTTTATAAAATGGATATATCAGCTTTCTTGGTTTAAATACCAGAAATAACCATTGAATACAATACTATGCAGATATCAATTTCAGACATAAAAGCTAAAAATGTACCACATGAAGCATTATCGCAATTATGTCTGTTCCATCGCCAGAAAGCGTATGATATGACAAATTCAGACATTTTGACTAACAAAAGGTGGAGTAACTCTATTTCATAACAGGATTTTTAAAATGAATATCTATGTCTGAAATTTCACCTATGTTTATTAAAATGTGCTTATCATCGTTACTCCTGATAGTCACTCTGGTCTGGACTCTCGTTTCGGCTCCGGCATGAAACGAGACGATTTGCTGAATCTCTTTCATCATATTCTCTAGTGCTTCATAATCGTTCATAGCATCACCTCACAGATTACTTATATTGTTTAATAAATTATCGGCAAAAAGAAGATTTGGATAAGTCGGAAGGTCGAGGCATACCTAACCGTGTAGACGTGTATCTGATCTCCTCCCTGAAAACAG
>NZ_VATN01000048.1:0-21544 GCF_005781105.1 Escherichia sp. E2586 | reverse complement strand
TTCTTTGTCGATCCAGTTTTTGTTGATCGACAGATCCATCAATTTATGGACATTTTCGTCGTCCCAGGTCTGGCAAAAAGTTGCCAGATTCTGACGCGCATTACCGTCGAGAAATAATTCATCATTGATAATTTGAAATGCGACATCATCACGCATTTCATGCAGCGGAAAATGTTTAGATTCAGCGATGGTGGAAATAGATTTTGTACCAAAACGTGAATCGAGTAGTTCCGACCTTAAGTCCGTTACTTGCTTCTTATCCATTTCAAACTCCTTAAAATGATTGGATCGCAATAAAAAAAGTAGGATTTATCGATAAAGTAAGCAAGCTCAATGGTCTGGGTTTTAAATAACAAAATCCTAATCTTGTTTAGTCCCTGACAATAATTACATTATATTTTTTAAAGTAAAATCAAAAGGATGAACAATGTGTCAATGATAATTTCGGGGTTTTCAGTGTTATTTTAATGTGTTTTTTTACCTGCCGTTATTATCACGTAAAAATTAGCCAATAAAATATCATTATTAGTTAGTGGTTAATTTTTTGAACGTTTTTAAAGATTATTGAATAAAAAAGATATAATTACCAGAATCCCCGCCAACATTGTTCGTGGGGTAAGTTGTTATTTCGGCAGTAATACTACGATATAGGTAACTGCGTGAAGGAGTTGTTGCCCTGGATGTAAACTGATTTTTACCCTACGTGTCATATGGTCGTTCACTTATTATCTTTGAAGGCCAGGCAAGATAACGTCAATACGGCGTTGGGGATCGTTTACACGCCAACTTCCGAAACTGATAAGTCTTCCTTTTAATTAATAGTGTAAAATTCAGGTATAACTCTGACAGGAGGAAATATGCGTAAATACATCACCAGCAGCGAATGGGCGCTTTTCTTTAATGCTATAACGGGTACGCGAAATGAAATCCGTGATAAAGCATTGCTACATATAACTTACATTCATGGACTTCGCGTCAGTGAGTTGATAGACCTTAGACTGGGAGATCTTGATATGACTGAAAAAATTGTTTTTATTAGGCGTCTGAAAAATGGATTATCAACTTCACATCCATTACAGCCAGAAACAATAGAATTATTGCAACGCTGGTTCCTGATTAGAAAAAGATACGCTAAAGGTAGTCAGGATGATTATCTTTTTCTGTCAAGCCATGGAAAAAAAATTTCCAGACAATGGATTTATAAACTCTGCGCACGATATAGTCAGCGTGCGGGTCTGAGAATTAAGGTTCATCCGCACATGTTGCGTCATGCCTGTGGTTATGCTCTTGCTAATCAGGGACTGGATACCCGTCTGATTCAGGATTATCTGGGTCACAGGAACATTCATCATACTGTACTGTATACGGCCAGTAATCCAGGACGTTTTCATCGGGTCTGGCGCAGTTAAATTTTTACGCAAGGAGTGAGGAATTGCATATCCATAATATTTTTATTATCTGTTCTGTGAAATAGTGTGTATATAGGTCCTCTTTTTAAAACACATTTATTAATACACAGCGCCCCCATGGCATCATATATATGAAAATCAAAAATCTCTTTGTATGTCCCAGTAAATTCCTGGCTGGCATATAAACCATCAGGAAGAAGCGTCTCTGGCAGGGAAAAACTGTTTATTTCTTTAAAAGTATAAATTAGTTCAGAATCTGTTTCTCTGGAGGGTATCATTTCACCTGAAATCATAAAATCAGACATTTCATTAACAGGATCATAAATTGATACTATGGACTGAAAAAGGTTACGGTTATAAATAAAATGATCGCCGCTCTGGGTATGGATAAAGTCCATTCCCAGATTCACAGGCATTTTAAGGTTTGGAACAGAAGGATGATTGCCCTCAGCTATCTCAATCATTCTGAATTTTGTGCACGGTGTGGTTCTGTACAATACGGGCTGGGCATACTGCATATCCCAGGCATCCGCATTGCGATACTGTACTGGTGACACCTTGAACTGTTGCCTGAAAGCACGGGAAAAAGCCTGGGGCGAACTAAACTCATACATTAGTGATATATCTGTTATCCGGCGACTGGTATGACGCAAAAGTAAAGCGGCAAGTGTTAGTTTTCTGCGACGTATGTATTGCGCCACACTGATCCCCGTTACATCCTGAAACAGTTTGTACAACCAGCGTTCTGAATAGCCTGAACGTTCAGCAAGAACTTTTACTGACAGTGAGGTGTTCAGATTCCCTTCGATAATTCCCGCCAGTTGCTGGATTAAATTCATTTGCTATACCTGTGGGTCCATGCCAGTTGACTGTTCTTAAGAGCAATCGGTGTTTTATTCTGCTTTCCTGACTTTAGCACGTTTAGCCATAGCCTGATGGGGTCATCGTGTCACTCTTGAATGCTCTGTTTCATCTGACCGGAGCCATTAATGTCTTCCCGAAAATTTCTTACTCACCATGAAGTCAGCCTTTTGATACAGGCGGTGCTGAAGGGGCGCCACCCGGAACGTGATGCCTGCATGATACTTCTTGCCTTTATCCACGGACTCAGGGTCAGCGAAATGCTTTCGTTACGTCTTGCTGACCTTGAGCTCGAGTCCCGAAAACTGTGCGTCCAGCGCCTGAAAAACGGCTTCAGCACCGTGCATCCCTTACTGACTGAAGAAGTACAATGTATCAGGAACTGGCTCAAAGCCCGGGAAACAATGAAATTACCTACAACAGAAGAAGAGAGGGACTGGCTGTTTATTTCCAGATCAGGGCGTCCGCTTACCCGTCAACGATTTTATAACTTGCTGGCTGAAGCAGGAAGAAATGCCGGGCTGGCTGTTGCTGTCCATCCACATATGCTGAGACATGGGTGTGGTTACGCGTTGGCAGATAACGGCATCGATACACGCCTGATTCAGGATTACCTGGGACACCGGAATATCCGGCATACGGTGATTTATACAGCTTCAAATTCGGCCCGCTTTGAACGGTTATGGAAGCCGTCAAAAAGGGCTAAAAAGCAACTTTTTGACCCAAACTGTAAACTGCCTGTATTGCGGTTGCAAATGTTAAAAAACACATGTTATGCAAACAACAATTAATTAAAGATCATTTGATTTAAATCAATAAAACCCCCATATCAATTCCCTTCTGTAACAATATGGCATTGATGTCTGTCAGTTTTCTGAATTTTCCAAAACTCCATTAACAGTATAAATAGCCAAAAACATCACATAAATAAGAAAATAAAACCAGATAAAAACAAAAATTTAGTTTTTTAATCCAATGTTGTCAAAATGGGTCATTTTGACAACAACAGATCCTCTTCTTGTGCACTTGTATTGCGCGTTACTCAGCACTGATAACCCGACACATGCGGCAACAGATGTCTGTTGTCATTACTGGGGGGAGGGATACCAGTGCTTCTTAATTCATATTTCTGACGGAGAGATATTCAGGTGGCAGGTATGCCTGAGAGACGCAGACGAATAAAGAGACATTTTTTCTGTCCTGAGTGTGTTCAGGACATGCAGGCTCGACCACTGTATATCATCGTGACCTTCTGGGGGATGCGAACCGGCAGGTTACTGACAGTTGAGGCGGTCAGTCGGGAGTTTCATATACCCCAGAGAACAGCAAAAAATATTCTGTATTACATTGAGCACGAGGGACGAAACCATATCCGCAGCAGGCGCTTCATACAGAACGAACCGACAACGGGACGAAGACGCGCTCTGCGGATCCTAGATATACAGGATCCGCAGGAAATCCCGGCCAGTTCAGGAGCAAAACTGGATGTTCAGTTGGAACCTGTTGCCCCCGCAGCAAAGCAGTCACTCAGGCCACAGACAAAATTTCAGAAACTACGTCAGTGGATGGTATCGAGAAAACAGAATGAACAGGCTCCTCAGGAGCTGAGAGAATACGGATGAAACAGATATTTTTGATGAGTCAGTGTCAGTACACCCGCCTCGGGCTTTTTGCAGTGATGGAAAGTGCCGGGCAACATGCTGCTCAGGTTATTTCCGTGGAAACACCGGACCAGATTATGTCGCATATTCTGTCTGACAGACACCTCCCCGGGAAACAGCGTGTCATTGTGGTAGATCTCACCTGCCATGAGTCATCAGTGACTGTGAGGGCGCTGTGGTTTTTGTGGAATCTGTCAGTCCTTTATTCTGAACGCCACGAACTGAGAGGGACTCCATGCATTTTAATTGGCCATCAGGGAGGGCAGAATAATATCAGATATCCTTTTACCTGGATTTCTCCGTCACAAAGCTTTCATCAATTGAAAAATATTTTTCTGCGCATTCTGGCCGTGCCTTCTCGCTATATAAGTAGTGGGTATAGATTTCAGCGTTTAAGTGCTAATGAGCGACATGTGATAAATGCACTTCTTGGCGGTGAAACTGTAAGTGATATTGCAAAGCGTATGCAGATACATTACAGCAATGTGTGTTACTACCGACAAAAGGCAATATTTAAAATCGGTCTGAGAAACCGGAATGATATTGCATGGATTATGAACAGGACGTTTTTGTAAGCGCTGCAACGGTACGTACTGACCGGATACACTTCCGAAATTGATAAGTCTTTCCGCACGTAAACTGTAAACTAACTCCTGCGCGTAGCCAGAAGTAATGCAGGGTTCATTTCATCTGCGACGACTAAAGTCGTTGGATAAATATAGTGGAATGCGCGAAATATAACATCGTGAGAATGTCATGCGTGCGCTCTTCTCTGCTATTACAGAAGAGTGCCAGAACTGAGATGTAGGGCGTGATCCATCACAAGAAAGACACTTTAGTTATATTGTTAGCGTACTCATTGTGCTTTTCAACGCTTATATATTTTTGAAGGTGAAAATATGTCAACGCTGAAGAATACATTTTTTATCCCTCCGCCTGATACGCCAACGCAGGCAGGGCCTGAAAATATTTTTTATGATTTTAATGATGGTGCACGTGTATTGCTTCCTGAAGGGAAATGGCACGTGCGTCTGCTGGATGCGGATTCAGAAAATATTCTTTTCTGCTGCGATGTGGATAAAGGCTGGGTAACCAGCAGTAAGAAATATTTCGTGCGCTTTCGTATTCAGGTATTCCGTCAGGGGGAAGAAACGCCTCTGCTGGATGAAACCCTGAAATTAAAAGACCGGCCTGTACTGATTTCATTCCCGACCGGGACGCTGGGCGATTTGCTCGGCTGGTTTCCTTATGCGGAACGCTTCCAGTCCCTGCATAAGTGCCGTCTGGAATGCACGATGGCGCAGGACATTATTGACCTGCTGGCGCCTCAGTATCCGCAGATACAGTTTTCCACGCCGGATAAGCCGCGCACGGTGGCGCCTTATGCCACCTATCGCGTGGGGCTTTATTTCGGTGGCGATACAAACAATCAGCCGGTGGATTTCCGCAAGGTCGGTTTCCACCGTTCTGCAGGCTACATTCTGGGCGTTGACCCGCGTGAAGCCCCCGTCCGGCTTGACCTGTCCGCGCCCCGGGTTATCCAGGAGCCTTATGTGTGCATCGCCACACAGTCCACCTGTCAGGCGAAATACTGGAACAACGGCACTGGCTGGAGTGAGGTCATCGCACACCTGAAATCACTGGGTTACCGGGTGCTGTGCATTGACCGGGACGCCCACTATGGCCAGGGCTTTGTCTGGAATCACATCCCGTGGGGAGCCGAAGACTTTACCGGCAAGCTACCGCTGCAGGAGAGGGTGAACCTGCTGCGGCATGCCAGTTTCTTCATCGGCCTGCCAAGCGGTCTGTCATGGCTGGCCTGGGCTACCCGTATTCCGGTGGTGCTGATAAGTGGCTTCAGCCTGCCCAACAGCGAATTTTATACCCCGTGGCGGGTATTCAACTCCCATGGCTGTTATGGATGCTGGGACGATACATCGCTGAATTTTGACCACCACGATTTTTTGTGGTGCCCGAGACATAAAAATACTGACCGGCAATTTGAATGTACCCGGCTGATAACCGGCGCCCAGGTCAAGGGCGTCATCAATAAACTTCACCGTTCTTTAACTGAACAGGGTGTTGAGGACACTCTGGAGAAAGGAGTAAGCAATGAATAAGGTTTATAACACTGTCTGGAATGAATCCACAGGGATGTGGGTCGTTACCTCAGAACTGACCCGTAAAGGAGGTCAGCGCCCCCGGCAAATCAAGCGTACCGCGCTGGCAGGGTTGATTGCCGGTTTGCTTCTGCCGTCCCAGCCTGTGCTGGCGGCAGCCTATGATAACAAGACAATCGGAAGTGGTGGAACGAGCATGAGCCAGCCCCTGTATGCAGGTGACACTGCTACCAACACAACTATTAACAAAGGTGGATCCCAGCCTGTCTACAGTGGCGGTAGCGCGACGAACACCACCATTAACGATGGTGGTGTTCAACCTGTCTACGACGGTGCCAGTGTAACGAGCACCACCATTAACGATGGTGGGGAGCAGATAGTTTACGATAACAGCAGTGGTGTCACGAGCACTTCCATCAACAATGGTGGGTACCAGCTTGTCTACGGAAGCACCAATAATACTATGATAAATGGCGGAATTCAGGAATTACTCGGAGGAGTGGCGAGTGATACCACAATCAATAATGGCGGGCATCAGTATGTCCAACGCGACGGCAGTGCTTCTAACACCATTATTAACAGTGGAGGAATGCAGAGTGTCTCCATGGATGGCAGCGCCACGAACACCATCATTAACAGCGATGGTTTACTGGTGGTGTATGCTGGAGGAAGTGCTGTTGCAATTACTCAGAACAGCGGCGGCGCCATTACCACTGACACTAATTCTTTCATGAATGGCAACAATGCGAAAGGTAACTTCAGTATCGCAGGTGGCAGTGCGGGCAATATGCTGCTGGAGAATGGTGGCTCATTAACCGTACTTAATGGACATCAGGCCACAGAAACTACCATTAACAGTGGTGGAAAAGTGATTGTCAAGGGCAGTGCAACGAACACCGTCATTAACAGCGATGGTTTACTGGTGGTGTACTCTGGAGGAAGTGCTGTTGCAATTACTCAGAACAGCGGCGGCGCCATTAGCACTGACACCGACTCTTTCTTGAATGGCACCAACGCTAAGGGTAGTTTTAGTATTGCCGCAGGCAGTGCCAGCAATATGTTACTTGAGAATGGTGGTTCTCTCGCTGTACTCAACGGGCATCAGGCCAAAGATACCACTATTAACAGCAATGGATTACTGCATGTCTCCCGCGGCGGTAGCGTCACTGGCACCATCGTTAATAACGGTGGCCGCGAGAATATCAATTCAGGCGGCAGTGCCACGAGCACTACCCTTAACAGTGGTGGTGTCCAGGCTGTCTCCGGTGGCGGTGTTGCTACGAGCACCCTCGTTAACAGCGGAGGGAGCCAATATGTCTACAGCGGCGGCAATGCGTTGAACGCCTCTGTTAATGACGGTGGGCGTCAGTTTGTCTCCAAAGGCGGTATCGCCATTGCTACTTCTATTAATAGCGGCGGTCGCCAGTATGTCCGTATCGGCGGCAGTGCCACGGACACCGTAATTAACAATACTGGGCGCCAGTTTATCTCCAGCGGCGGCAGTACCACTAACACTACAATTAATTCTGGTGGGGGGCAGTATCTCTACGCCGGAAATGCCACGAAAACTACGGTTAACAACGGCGGACGCCAGTACGTCTCCAGTGGCGGCAGTGCCACTGACACAATCGTTAACAGTGGTGGACGTCAGCATGTTTACATCGACGGTAATGTCACAGAAACGACTATCACAAGCGGCGGCATGCTACAGGTGGAGGCCGGTGGCTCAGCATCTAAAGTTACCCAGAACAGTGGCGGGGCTGTCGTCACCAATACCAGTGCAGCCGTGAGTGGTACCAACGATAAAGGCAGTTTCAGTATCGCTGGCGGCAGTGCAGCCAATATGCTGCTGGAAAACGGCGGATACCTGACGGTGTTTGACGGTCATCAGGCCAGCGATACGATGGTTGGCAGTGACGGTACGCTGGATGTCCGCAGCGGCGGTGTGCTCCTTGGTACCACCACCTTGACTGATAAAGGGACTCTCGTCGGTGACGTTGTCACAAATGAAGGGAACCTGTATTACCTTAACAACAGTGCTGCGACCTTCGCAGGCACCCTGACGGGTACCGGTACCCTGACGCAGGAAGGGGGTAGCACCCGTTTCAGCGGCCTGTTGTCTCAGGACGGTGGGATTGTCCTTCAGAGTGGCGGTGCCATGACGATGGATGCCCTTCAGGCGAACGCTAATGTGACGACACAATCAGGTACCACCCTGACGCTGGATAACGGGACCATCCTGACGGGGAACGTTGCGGGAGACAACACCGGTGCAGGTGACATGGCGGTTAAAGGTGCTTCTGTCTGGCATCTCGATGGTGACTCCACTGTCGGCGCATTAACGCTGGATAACGGGACCGTTGATTTCCGTCCGTCAACAACCACACGCATGACGCCAGCCTTCCAGGCGGTGTCGCTGGCGCTCGGGAGCCTGTCGGGTAGCGGGACGTTCCGGATGAACACGGATATCGCATCACATACCGGAGATATGCTGAATGTCGCGGGTAATGCCAGCGGTAACTTTGTGCTGGATATCAAAAACACCGGTCTGGAGCCAGTATCTGCTGGTGCGCCGCTTCAGGTGGTGCAAACAGGTGGCGGTGATGCCGCGTTTACCCTGAAAGGCGGGAAAGTCGATGCCGGTACCTGGGAATACGGCCTGAGCAAGGAAAATACCAACTGGTATCTGAAGGTTGATACTCCGCCTCCGGTTACTCCGCCGACTAACCCGGATGCAGGTAACCCAGGTACAGGTAACCCTGACGCAGGTAAGCCAGATGCAGGTACATCGTCGTCTCCGGTGCGTCGCACAACAAAATCGGCCGACGCAGTACTGGGCATGGCAACAGCACCGGCATACGTCTTCAACAGCGAGCTGGATAATCTGCGTTTCCGTCATGGTGATGTGATACAGAATACCCGTGCACCAGGGGGCGTATGGGGCCGTTATACCGGGTCAGACAACCGCATCAGCGGCGGGGCCAGCTCGGGCTATACCCTGACTCAGAACGGTTTCGAAACCGGCGCCGATATGGTCTTTGACCTGAGTGACAGCAGTTTAGCTGTAGGTACTTTCTTCTCTTACAGCGACAACAGCATTAAACATGCCCGTGGAGGAAAGAGTAAAGTCGACAGCACCGGTGGTGGTCTGTACGCGACCTGGTTTGATAATGACGGCTACTACGTGGACGGTGTGCTGAAATACAACCGCTTTAATAATGAGCTGCGTACCTGGATGAGTGACGGTACGGCGGTGAAAGGGGATTACAGCCAGAACGGTTTCGGCGGTAGTCTCGAAGCGGGCAGAACCTTCAGTCTGAATGAGAATGCATGGGCGCAGCCATACGTGCGGACAACGGCATTCAGGGCGGATGCGAAAGATATCAGCCTGAATAACGGTATGAAAGCCAATATCGGCGCAACCAAATCTCTGCAGGCTGAGGCTGGCGTGAAGCTGGGGATGACCCTGGACGTTGCAGGAAAAGAGGTCAAGCCGTACCTGTCGGCGGCGGTGAATCATGAATTTTCGGACAACAACAAAGTCCGTATCAATGACACCTACGACTTCAGGAACGACATCTCCGGGACGACCGGGAAATACGGATTGGGTGTCAGCGCGCAACTGACCCCAAATGCTGGCGTCTGGGCTGAGGCTCGTTATGAAAACGGTAAGCATACCGAGTCTCCGGTCACGGGCAGTGTCGGGTTCCGTTTTAATTTCTGAGACGTGTCCTGAACAGAGCGGGGATTAAACCATGCGCTGCGGGCGGAAGTTAAAAGGCTTCCGCCCGCGTTTAAATACTTGCTGCCAGAATTCGTAAAAAAAATTCACGGCCTGTAGCGATGCAAACTGTGTGGACAATGAAGCTAAGCCAGATGGTCAATGTAATATCTGAGGGGATACAACAAGGGTAAACAAGTTTCCATGTCCATTAGAACTACTGGCTAAAAAGGTATTCATCTCTCGATGCAGAATAAATTACCATTTAAGTGATACTACGTAAGTGTGAAATTATTTAAAATGTTAATGTTTTTTATCCTTTCGGTGTTTCTATATTTTAATGGTGGTAATTTGTATTTTTTAGAGAAAATCCGAGTAAAAGTCTGATGAGAATCGAACCAATATTTATAGGCGATGCTCATCACAGACTCATTAGTCTCGACAAGATCTTTAGCTGCAAGACTAAGTTTTTTATCTTTGATATATTTCCCAAGGCTAACTTTTTTTATCTGTACAAAAATCCGCTGAAGATGCCACTTAGAGTATCCAGCCCGCGTAGCAACATCGTCGATCTTCAGCGGTTTATGTATGTTTGAATCAATCCATTGAGTTACCTCATCGATAATATCTTCTGTTCTGGACATAAGGCGATGCTAACTATAAGAGGGCTGTGACATATATTGTTCAAAATGCTAATTACTTACTTATAGATTTCAGCAACCCCGTGCAATCGGTTATTCCCCGTGGTTGACAGGATTTTGAATGATGTTGCTCCTTGATCATCAGCTTTACGAGAAAGCGCATTCGATAATTCATCAAGCGTCAGGGCATTACTGGCTGAGACTACACCAATCTTTTCTTTGCCATCTGCATGACGAATCTCCTCAGCAGCAGATGCAGTATTTACCGAAATGAATCCCATGAATAATGTAGTAATTAGTAGTGCTTTCATATCTGATACCTGTTTTAAACGATATATTTGGAAGTTGACAAATATCAGAAGGAGCATCCTCCTTCTTGATCTGTAAATATACAGTTCTAAGCTGTCATAAGACTGACTGTCATATGACAACGTTGTCAGATTTTTGAATTTTTCGAATACAGATTCAGGTCGTTAATAACGCACTCAGGTTCTTCAGTAAGGGGCATATTGTCTACATCGAAAACCCCATCATTTTTTTGGGGATTATCACTCTGCAGCTCTGCAAACAGAGGAGTGAGATCCTGCTGTGCTTCTCCTCGCTCTGCGACCAGTTCGAACGTTTTATTTTTTGCCGCATCATTGCTCAAGGCCGTTACCAGTACCCGGGCGATTTGTTCCCGGGAAATAACACCATCTTCCGGCGTTCCCGCATGGCGTTTATCCCCCTGAAGCATGACGATTCTGTGCTCATCATCATTGTTGTAATCAAACCAGCCGGGTCTGACGATAGTGTAGATATGCCCGCTGGCTCTGACCAGGCGTTCAGCTCGTCTCTTCCAGTCATGAACTTCAGTACGTTGATTCCAGCTACTGAGCCGCTCAGTAACGCCAATCGTTGTCATCAGGGCGATGCGAACAGGTGTATCCCTGAATATTCGCAAAATGTTACGTACACCGCCGTAATCTATCGCTCTGGCACCAATACGTCCCTGACCATCGGAGCCGAGTGTAAAAATGATGGCATCAATATCTTTCGGTAAATCGGTGAGTGTTTCAGGTATTGAAACATCGCCATAGAAAATATCTGTTCCACGAGGGAGTAACTTGATTTTCCGCCGATTCCTGACCAGAGCCACGGGCTGATGGCCCATTGCAATAGCAGTATTCACAACATGAATACCAATGCTTCCTGTTGCGCCAGCAACGAGTATTTTCATGATAAACCTTCTGATAATTCAGCCTTATATTTGATACAGCCAGAATATCAATTATCATTATTGCCAGTAACGAGGCTAAAATGATTGTGTCTATGAACACCCTTCATGAATGCGCTTTGAAGGGAATGCTTCTACAAGGAAATCGTCAATGCTTAAAGAAAACTTCAACGAACTGCAAATCTTTCTTGTGGTGGCAAGAGAGCGAAGTTTTACCAAAGCAGCGAGCAAACTCGGCGTCTCTCAGTCTGCACTTAGCCATGCAATGAAGGCACTGGAGGAAAGGTTAAATATCCGTCTCTTAACCCGAACTACCCGTAGCGTGGCCCCCACGGAAGCAGGGGAGAGAATAATTGCCTGTCTTGAGCCACGTATAGATGAGCTTGAGCGCGAGCTGGAATCACTTATCCAACTGAATGGCACTCCCTCCGGGAATATTCGTTTATCAGCCGGGGAACATGCTGCGCGCAGTCTGGTCTGGCCGAAGCTAAAACCGTTCCTCAGGGAATATCCCGAAATCAATGTCGAACTGGTGGTGGATAACGGTTTTGTCGATATTGTTGAAGGTCGTTTTGATGCCGGGATCCGGCTGGGTGAAAGTGTGGATAAGGATATGATTGCAGTGCGAATTGGGCCGGATATGCGGATGGCCATGGTGGGATCGCCGGCGTATTTTGCTGCAAACCCTGCGCCTGAAACGCCTCACGAACTACAAAATCATCGCTGCATCAATATGCGTCTGCCAACGGCCGGTGGACTTTATCACTGGGAGTTCGAGCGAGAAGGGAAACCGTTACGGGTCAGAGTTGATGGGCAACTGACGTTTAATCTGCTGCCAGAAAGAATTGATGCCGCATTATCAGGATTTGGTATCGCCTGTGTTCCCGAAGACGCGATTCAGGATTATGTAACGTCAGGCGAGCTTATTCAGGTTTTACAGGAGTGGTGTCCAACTTTTCCCGGATATTACCTTTACTATCCCAGCCGTAAGCAGCATCCGCCTGCTTTTGCGCTGTTGATTGATGCACTTCGCTACGCGGAATAACGTGTCCACATTTTGCTGTGGGCCTTGCGCGGGCATAATGACCTTTTTCACTGCACGCCTGTAGGCCAGTGCGCTTTAATACAGCGAAGGCCAGCGCTTCAGTAACGTTGAAAGCTTGATACAGCAGTGAACAGAGCAAACATCTTCGAGGCTGTGAATCTCCATCAGAAAAAGCTACACAATACGATGAGCGCCCACTGAAGGTTAGGCGCTCTATTAAACGTTTAAGGTGATCTTCTAAAATGGTTATTGCAGATTTTTCTCTTTCAAAAACCGACTCACCAAATCAGCGATCTGCACATTATTCAGGTCGGAGAAGGGGAAGTGGGTATTACCTCTGATTCCAGCCTCAGGCAGATGCGTCACCGTCACATCCCCACCATGCTTGTTAACCACGTCACGCCACTTACGCGCCATTGCCAGCCGTACTCGCCAGCTGTCCTGTGCGGGCATAGCTACAGGTTTATCCGGTATGTTATCGCCGTAAATAATCAAAATCGGGATTTTAGTCAGCGCCATAAACTGTTCCATTGGCACGGATTCACCCTTCAGCGTGTCGAACGCACTAGGCATAGGGGCAGGGAGTTCTTTTTCCGGGAACACAAAACCGCTGCCTGGCTCGAAGGCGACAATGGCTTTGACCTTGTTGTTTTTCATCGCGGTATACCAGCCTGGTCCACCACCCTGAGAGTGGGTAAAGAGGATTGCCGGGCCTGATTTATCCACTACGGCAGACATCGCATCAGAGATGACATTGACATCAAATGGCCCTGTATTCGGAGTCATCTGGCGGAAATACTGATTTAGTGCCTCTTTGTCGTGGGAAAACTGGACGCCTTTAAAATACTCTGGCCACACGCCAACACGGAACTGGTTAAACCACATCTGCTCATCAGGTTTTGGTGTAACCGTACCTTCTACAGTGGTACGTCCGGCATCACCCCGACGCGGCTGATCGACAATATACGTGGAGAATCCGCGGCGCAGGAATATGTTCTGGAACCCTTCTCGACCATCCGGCGTACTTTCCCAGGTACGAGAAGACTGGCCCGCGCCATGTAGCATAACTATGGGATATTTATGCGGATTCTCCGGTATTTGATAGAACACCGACGCATGATCGCCATGATAAGTTTGACCTGCAGAGTCCAGCGGCTTTTTCGCGTCAAATGTTCCCGGGGCGGTGATGATGGTGCCTCCGGCAGAAAAACTTCCTTGCTCCTGAATGACCAATGGTTCGGCGTATACAGACTGCGCCCCCAGGCCTCCTGCCATCATGCAGATGGCCAGCATTTTTAAGACCGTTTTCAAAATTGCATCCTCTGTTATGGTTGCCGTTTAATCATATCTGAGTTGCCAGCGTTAATTATTTCGCCCCCTTGATTGCCTTTATTTGGCGGATTCATAAATGCAGAGGATGAATCACGTATGTGCACTGACCAGGGGGAGAGTCTGCATGACGACCGTCTCTATTTGTTCTCAAGCGCTTTTTGCAGTGCCTCTTCAGCTCTTGTGGCTGCATCATTGTCGCCATGTTCACGCAGAACCTGTGCTAACTGTCGTAACTGCGCTGCCGTCAGACCGACTCGCATACTTGCTCGCGTATGTGACAGTAACTGGGCTTCAACGCCTGGCGTAGCGGCTAATGCGCCAACTGTTGCCAGTTCACGGCTTTGCCAGTCGAGGTTATCGCGAGCGAAAATATCGCCGAACAGATGTGTTTGCAGGAATTGATTTATTGTTGGCGCAAAATCAAACAGTGGCCCCTGAACAGGCGCGCCTGAGATTTTCGTCTGGTTTGCGGTACCGACACGGCGAAGTTCATCCCCGACGGGAATAGGGGCGATCGGCGCTTTACCTTCAATGTCTTCGATGCCACGTTGTTTACGTGTTTCGACGACTTTCATCAGCTCATTCAGTGCATTCAGGCTGCGGGGGAATCCCGTATAGGCATAGAGCTGGATGAGAATTTCTTTAGCTTCGTTTATCGTGAGTCCTGTATCAAGTCCTTGATTAAGCGCTGCATTCAGCTTATCCATCTGACTGCTGGCCATTGATGCGGCAATCAACGGAATGGCCTGCTGGCGAGCTGACAGCGTATCTGAAACCGTATATTCATGATTCATTTCGGTAACTCCTTTATTGATGAGCGCAGCATTTGCGGTAAGCGCAAAACCAAAGGTTAGCAGTACCGCTGCCGTTAATATCTTAATGGGCGTGGTATTGTTCATCTGTCACTAACTCCTTCCAGTTAACGCTTTTGCCATCCACCACGCCGGTTATTGCCAGATGTGTCATCGCACTACCGGGGGCCGCCCCATGCCAGTGTTTAACGTCCGCCGGACAAGAGACAACATCGCCAGCACGGATCACCTGTACCGGCTTGCCTTCTTGTTGGGTGAGTCCAACACCAGAGGTCACAATCAGTCGCTGGCCTGCTGGATGCGTATGCCAGGCGGAGCGGGCACCAGGTTCAAAGGTGACATAAGCCGCGGAAACACGGATGTCGTTGTCAGCGTTGAACAGAGGATCAACCCGGACACGACCGGTAAAATTCTCCGTCGAGCCATACACCGCAGTCTGGCTTCCGGCGGGGGCGATATGGACAGTGGAATTTTGCTCCGCAGCCCATGATGAAGTTGTGAAGAGAGGCAGTAGTAGCCCAAGGTAATGTAACTGTCTGATCATACAACGCGTCCTTATCTACGGTGACAGGAGGGGAGACAATGATTCTATTCAGACGGACATGTCGTCAGGCTGACGCCTCGCTGACAATTTTGTCAGTTAACGTTGCTCCAGACTCAGTGCCTGAAGGCGCATTGCTCACCGTTTTATCCGCTTTCAGCGCAAAAGTGAGGCCAAATGTATTGATGCCGCCTTCACTACGGGCAAAGACATCACCCTGGTGCATAATAGCGACGGCACGCACGATCGACAGGCCCAACCCATGATGGGCATCACTCCTTGCTCGTGAGGTGTCGATGCGATAAAACCGCTCAAAAAGCCGATGTAAGTGTTCTGGTGCTATCGGATTGCCTGGATTGGAAACTTCAACACAGGCCTGATTATCCCTTTCGCTTAAGCGCACAGTAATAGTGCTATTGGAAAGGGAATGTCTTGCGCTATTTTCCAGTAAATTGGCCAGTGAGCGGTGGAACAGCCGCCGATCGATAAACGCAGTAACATCGCCTTCAACATCCAACGAAAGCTGTTTTTCAGTAAATGAGGGCTCGACATATTCTGCTGTCTTAAGGGTTTCTTCTCGCAAGGAGACTTGTGTAAGCTGAGAAGCATGTTCTCCCGCGTGGGCATGAGACAGGAACAGCATGTCATTGACGATGGACGTCATACGTTCAAGTTCTTCCAGATTCGAGCCCAGTAATTCTTCCAGTTCCTCATGAGAGCGTCGTCGTGATAGCCCCAGTTGCGTCTGGCCAATCAGGTTAGTCAGCGGCGTGCGGAGTTCATGAGCAACATCGGCATTAAAACTTTCGAGTTGCCGCCAGGCGATTTCCTGGCGCTCCAGCACGCCATTAAATGATGAGGCCAGTTGTTGTAACTCTTCGGGTAAGGCTCTGGCGTCCAGTCGCTGTCTATGGTCCCCAGGGGCGAGATGTTGCGCCTGCTTACTGAGCATACCCACCGGACGCAGGCCAATCTTTGAAACAACGTAGCCCAGCAGGGCAACGATCGCTACGCCCAGAGCCGCAATGATCAGCAGTGTCCGCGTAAAGGCATTGAGCGTTCCCATGTACGGCGTGGAATCAATGGCGACCACATAACGTAACTCAGGTCTTTCACCGTTTGCCGGGATCGTTTTCACTAACAAAAACAGTGAACATGCGCTCTCTGATGTGCCGGGTACTTTATTAAATCCCTCCCGTAAAGAAGACCACTGAACTCCCACCGGCGGCATTCCTCCCACGCTAAAACGCGGGTTATCGCTGACAATCCAGTAGCGAACACGCTCACCTTCGGAGTTGGCTAATACGGTGAATTTATTGGCAAGCGTGGACCAACCATCGGCCGTGGTTCGCGCGGTGATCCACGGGCTCATCAATGATTCCCTGAACAACAGTTCGTTGTGCATCTGTTTTTGCAAGGAATCATGCAAAGAGCTTCTGAGCAGGATGCCAATTACGGAAACAATCAGCAGCGCAGATAAAGCAAACATCAGCGCCAGGTGGACAGAGATAGAACGCTTAACCATGCTTATCCTCTTTATTTACTCAGGCCGGACTTCGAGGACATACCCCATGCCGCGCACGGTATGAAGTAGCTTAACGTCGAATGGGGCATCAACTTTGGCGCGTAAACGTTTAATGGCGACTTCAACTACATTGGCATCACTATCAAAATTCATGTCCCAGATTTGTTCGGCAATCATCATCTTTGACAAAATCTCTCCCTGATGACGAGCGAGCAGACTCAGCAGGGAAAATTCTTTTGCGGTTAGTTCCAGTCTCGTTCCACCGCGAAATACCCTGCGCGCCAGTAAGTCGAGATGCAAATCCTGAATGTGAAGTTGAGTGATGTCTGCGCCATCGGTAGGGCGGCGACGTACCAACGCCTGAATACGCGCCACCAATTCAATGAGTGAAAAGGGTTTAGGGAGATAATCATCCGCGCCCATACGAAGCCCTTTGACGCGTTCGTCGACCGAGCCCCGAGCTGACAGCATCAGCACGGGTGTCTGTTTTCTGGCCCGGACGCCTTCCAGCACTTGATAACCATCCATTCCCGGTAGCATCACATCAAGAATTATCGCGTCGTAGTCTAATTCCAGCGCGTAATGAAGCCCTTCAGCGCCATCGGCTGAAATATCAACGATGAACCCCGATTCTTTTAATGCACGACTGATATACGTCGATGTTTTCTCTTCATCTTCTATAATTAAAAGGCGCATAATATTCATCCCTCTACACCTATGGCTTTAGGGTGCTGATTTATTTATCGAGTCCTTTATCGTGTAACCACGATGCCAGTATTCCGGCAATCTCCTGATTATTCTTTTCCGCCATCAGGAAATGAGAATTGCCTTTGATGCCAATATCAGGAAGATGGACAAGGGTGGCGTCTCCACCGTGACGATTAACTGTCTTGACAAATTGCTTTGCCATTTCATATTCACTTCTCCATTTATCCGGGCCAACGGCAGCATCCGGTTTTTCAGCAATAAAATCGCCATAATAGATAACGATTGGGATTCGCGTGAGTTTGAGAAACTCGTTCATGGGAACTCCCATCGCGGAAGCGCTCAATGGTGCAAATGTCGTCTTCACCGGTGCTGGCATCTCATTTTCCGGGAAGATAAATGGTGTTCCGCCTGGCTCATAAGCAACAATGGCTTTTACCTTGTCGGTATAAAAGGGCGTTCTCCAGCCAATAGTGCCGCCCATCGAGTGAGTGATTAAAATACCCTGACCAATTTTTTCAAATAACTGTGCAAGTGTTTTCGCATTCAGGTCATTATCAAGTTCTCCTGAATAGGGATTCCAGGAACGCTGGAATGCTTCAATACTTGCAGGATTGTCAGGGAACTGCGAATTTTTAAAAACACCCTGTTCATTGCCAACACGGGACAACAGAAAAAACGTCTTGTCGGCATACATAGGATTGCCCGCCCAGGGATTTTTACCCGTATCATCTTTGGTCGATAAACCGGCTTCACCCATGCGTGGTTGATCAACGAGATAAACACTATAATTTTTTTTCAGAAAAATATTCTGAAATCCATCGCGTCCATCTGGTGTACTTTCCCATGTTCTTTTTGTTTGAGCACCGCCATGCTGGAAGACCAGCGGATATTTATGTGTATTTACCGGAATTTGGTAGAAGACATAAGCATGATCGCCATAAGCGGTTTGACCATCAGGGGAGAGAAAATTTTGTTCTGAAAATGTTCCTGAATGCTTGACTGTTGTGCCTCCCACAGCAAAGCTTCCCTGAGTTTGTAATACAATATGCGGTTCTGTACTTTGGCTCTGAATGCTGTGCGTTGTGCAACCAGAAACGGCAAATATTAGTCCGGACAACAAGATATTACCGACCGTTTTTTTGAATGGAGTGTTATGGTTCATATATTATCTCTGATGTTTTATTATGGTTTAAAATAGCGCTCCTGGTTTATCCAATACCCGTCATCATTGCCACGAGAGGCATCGTAATAAGTGACACCAGTGTGGTTAATGTCGCACCTTTAAGAGCTAACGGATAAACTTTTTTATTTAACATCTGAGCCAATAAGGGCGTTCCTGCACCAGCTGGCGTTGCTACCGCAGCAAGCAGGACACCCAACAGTAGCCCATCGTTAATGAATAACTTCATTATTAATATAATAACAAGCGGAATGATGACCATTTTAAAAAAAGTGAATATCCATACTTTCACATCTTTAAAAACAGATTTCCATTCGATGTCTAATAGGAATGAGCCTATCAGTAGCATTGAAACCGGGCCAGTTATTGCGCCCAGCATTTTTATTGGTTGTGCAATGATGTAAGGAATATGCACATTTGAAATATATAAAAGCAAAGCAAGAATACAGGCAACGATCCCCGGGTTGATAACGTTTAACATATTTTTCAAGCTAAGTGTTTCAGCATTACCACTCTGGTCTTTCATGCAGTGATAACCATATGAAAAGAACAATAAGTTATATGGGAGTAAAAAGACAGTGATATAAATCATGGCGTTGGCGCCATATAAAGAATATATCATTGGGATCCCCATCATGGAAACATTAGTAAATGTTGTCATGACAGTAATCACACCATAGTATTCTCTTTCATAGCGTAAAACTCTTGCCAGCATACGACTGCAAATAATCAGTAAAATAAGTGTAGTGAATGCGGATGCAAGTACGATGGAAAGTTCCTTTCCGGAAATATGTGGCTGATCAGTCGTAACCCCGGAAAGTATAATAGCTGGCATCGCAAAATTAAAAACAAGAGATGTGAGTTGGGGCGTGTTTCCCGGTGTAATAACGCCCACTTTACGTGCTATAACGCCAATACCAATAAGAAGAAAGAAAATAATAAGTTGCTCAAGTGTCGCCATATTAATATCCTTGCCATGGTATATATAATAGTTATCAACCAGGACGCTGCGAATTTTATTCGTCGAAATGTTATGAGTGACTTATTTTATACGGGGTATATCACGGCCGCTTAAGTCAGAATGAGTATATACTCGTCATACTTCAAGTTGCATGTGCTGCGTCTGCGTTCGATCACCCCAGTCACTTACTTATGTAAGCTCCTGGGGATTCACTCGCTTGTCGCCTTCCTGCAACTCGAATTATTTAGAGTATAGCAACATATTTATGTTCATTTGAGAGAGCTTTACCGATAGGGTTAATCAGCCTGATTCATAAATCAGACCCGGGAAAGCGTATTTCAACCGTCCTCAACGGAAAACACGATGAGCTGGGGACTTCCTGACAAAAATGTTATTTAGCGGTCATGATACTGACAGTTTTTTCTCTCTACTCTGTGTCTGAATGTTCCATCTCGGTTGCCTTATGAACACGCATTTTTATCGGGAGAAACCATGAAATTGACACTTTTAAGTGCAATGCTGATGACGGCAGTCGTCGGTATCACTTCAGCAAATGCAGCAGATTACAAAAAGAACCCGTTTACTCTCGTCTATGACGGGGCTATCACCGAAAATGTCGCAGGCAAGGTCAATATCCATCCTGTGAAATATGATCTGCATGGCATTCAGATTGCAGCGAATGTGTATACACCTGCTAACTATGACCCTGCGAAAAAATATCCGGCAATAGTGGTGGCTCACCCTAATGGTGGCGTAAAAGAGCAGGTCGCCGGATTATATGCCCAACGCCTGGCTGAACACGGATATATTACCATCGCCGCCGATGCTGCTTATCAGGGGGCCAGCGGAGGGCTGCCACGTAACGTAGACAAACCTGCGAATCGTATTGAAGATATCCACGGTATGGCTGATTTCATCAGCCAGTATCCCGGTGTTGATAGCTCCCGTATTGGTTTGTTGGGGATTTGCGGGGGAGGAGGGTATTCACTTGCTGCCGCCGAGACGGACAAACGATTCAAATCGATTGCAACCATTAGCATGTTTAATTCAGGACTTGTACGGCGCAATGGTATGCAGGATTCACAGCTGGATACTATTCAACAACGTCTTCAGCAGGCTTCAGATGCACGAGCTCAGGAAGTGGCCGGTGGCGAAGTGCTTTACTCCGGTGATGCCAACCTGACTGATGAACAGATCGCTAAATTACCTTTTGCGTTATATCGCCAGGGCTACGAGTACTACTGGAAAACCCACGCACATCCAAACTCAACGTTTAAATACACCACGAGCAGTCTGTTAGACTTGATGAACTTTGACGTGACGGACCATATCAACCTGATCAATAAACCTCTGCTAATGATTGCCGGTTCCAAAGCGGATACGCTCTATATGACTAAAGATGCGTTCGCTAAAGCTACCGGTACGAAGGACAAAGAGCTCTTCCTGATCGATGGTGCTACCCACATTGAGACATATTGGGTGCCAGAATACGTTGACCAGGCGACGCAAAAGTTAGACGTTTTCTTCCATAAGAATATCTAGTTACCCTCCAGGGGATCCCCAGCCGTACAGGCTGGGGGATATCCATCAACTGTAGCCACTGTCCACTTTAAAAAACAAGTTGGCGGGGTAGTTAGAAAATTGAAAGAGAGCTCCAGCATCCTGGGGAATCAAGATTCCGACAATAGGGTAGTCATTTGCTGACTCCATGAGACGAGACTTGGGTGTAAGACGTTGCTTATCCAATCCAATTCGTCATTTAACATAATATACATTATGCGCACCAACATTGTAGAGGCTCAATGCTAATG
>NZ_VATN01000047.1:0-4179 GCF_005781105.1 Escherichia sp. E2586 | reverse complement strand
GTTATCGATCTGGTCGAATGCGCGAGCAGCACCGCCGTAGGTTTTAGCCAGTACGGTAGTGATTGCAGCGGTCAGCGTTGTTTTACCATGGTCAACGTGGCCGATAGTACCGACGTTAACGTGCGGTTTTGTACGTTCAAACTTTTCTTTAGACATCGATTGTCCCTCTAAGACACGGATAAATCGGTGATATCACCACATCAACCAGGCAACATGCCCGACTTGTTGAATGCAATAAACAGAAGGAAAAAACAGGGAGGAGAAAAGAAGTGGTGCTGATAGGCAGATTCGAACTGCCGACCTCACCCTTACCAAGGGTGCGCTCTACCAACTGAGCTATATCAGCACATCTTGGAGCGGGCAGCGGGAATCGAACCCGCATCATCAGCTTGGAAGGCTGAGGTAATAGCCATTATACGATGCCCGCATCCTGGAACTCGGCTACCTGATTTTCATTCTGCACTGAATATCGAGAGAAGCTCTCTTTATTCGAGCCGGTAAGCGAACTTATCGTCTCGGGCTACGCCATCGCGTGGCCGAAATTGGTGGTGGGGGAAGGATTCGAACCTTCGAAGTCTGTGACGGCAGATTTACAGTCTGCTCCCTTTGGCCGCTCGGGAACCCCACCGGACTTGATGGTGCCGACTACCGGAATCGAACTGGTGACCTACTGATTACAAGTCAGTTGCTCTACCTACTGAGCTAAGTCGGCATCAAGTAGCGCGCATTCTATGGAGACATGCGAGTTCATGCAACTAAAAAATTGCATAATTTGTTTTATTGGTCACATTTTACGCGACACGATGAATAAACAGCCGAATTGCGAGCAGATTAGCATACTTTTTCAGCATCACTCTGCATTAACAATGCGCGCCAGCTAAAACACAATTCTTTTTATCAGATGGAATATCTGTCACATTGCTTTTCAACGATAGCTTCCTGGAAGAGATTTTTTCTTATTATTCCTCCCCATCTGGTGTTACCCTCCTGCCCATTAACCCATTCAACAGAACTGTGACGCGCCATGGCAAATATCGCTTTGCCGATAGAGCTATGACCGCCAGAAACATGCTTATGAGTATAAAAGAGCAAACGTTAATGACGCCTTACCTACAGTTTGACCGCAACCAGTGGGCAGCTCTGCGTGATTCCGTACCTATGACGTTATCGGAAGATGAGATCGCCCGTCTCAAAGGTATAAATGAAGATCTCTCGTTAGAAGAAGTTGCCGAGATTTACTTGCCTTTATCACGTTTGCTGAACTTCTATATAAGCTCGAACCTGCGCCGTCAGGCAGTTCTGGAACAGTTTCTTGGCACTAACGGACAACGCATTCCTTACATTATCAGTATTGCTGGTAGCGTCGCGGTAGGGAAAAGTACGACTGCTCGTGTGTTACAGGCACTATTAAGCCGTTGGCCGGAACACCGTCGTGTTGAACTGATCACCACCGATGGTTTTCTTCATCCCAACAAAGTGCTTAAAGAACGTGGCCTGATGAAGAAGAAAGGCTTCCCGGAATCGTATGATATGCATCGTCTGGTAAAGTTTGTTTCCGATCTCAAATCCGGCGTGCCAAACGTTACAGCACCTGTTTACTCGCATCTTATTTATGATGTGATCCCGGATGGAGATAAAACTGTTGTTCAGCCTGATATTTTAATTCTTGAAGGGTTAAATGTCTTACAGAGCGGGATGGATTATCCACACGATCCACATCATGTATTTGTTTCTGATTTTGTCGATTTTTCGATATATGTTGATGCTCCGGAAGACTTACTTCAGACATGGTATATCAACCGTTTTCTGAAATTCCGCGAAGGGGCTTTTACAGACCCGGATTCCTATTTTCATAACTACGCGAAATTAACTAAAGAAGAAGCTATTAAGACTGCCATGACGTTGTGGAAAGAGATCAACTGGCTGAACTTAAAGCAAAATATTCTACCTACTCGCGAGCGCGCCAGTTTAATCCTGACGAAAAGTGCTAATCATGCGGTAGAAGAGGTCAGACTACGCAAATAATTTTCAGGGGAGCTAATGCTCCCCTTTCTTATTTTTCTGCACTACGCAGGGATATTTCACCCCCCATCCAGGGTTTTATTATTCCATCCTGCTCAAGCAATAAAGCGCCCTGTTTGTCTATTCCGCGTGAAATGCCAAATATTTCTTTATCACCAATGATAAGTTTCACTGGGCGATTAATAAAATTATCCAACTTTTCCCAGCGCGAAAGATAAGGTGCCAATCCTTCTTGCTCGAAGAGTTCCAGCGCCGCGCGTAATTCACGTATTAGCATGGCCGCCAACATATTACGATCGAGATTGATCCCCGCTTCCTGCAGCGTGATCCACCCCTGATTAACGACACTCTCTTCAACACGACGCATTGCCATGTTAATCCCGGCACCAATGACTATTTGCGCCGCATCGCCGGTTTTGCCTGTCAGCTCCACAAGAATGCCTGCCAGCTTGCGATCCTGCAGATAGAGGTCATTAGGCCATTTAACGCGGACTTTATCAGCTCCCAGCTTGCGTAATACTTCCGCCATCACGATACCGATAACCAGACTTAAACCAATCGCCGCCGCCGGGCCTTGTTCCAGACGCCAGAACATCGACAAATATAAGTTTGCGCCAAAAGGCGAAAACCATTTCCGACCACGACGACCACGGCCAGCCTGCTGGTATTCTGCAACGCAGGCATCGCCCGTTTTAAGCTCTCCGATACGGTCAAGGAGATATTGATTCGTGGAGTCAATAACTGGCAGCACGGCTACACTACCGCCATCCAGCTGACTCAATATCTGTTCAGCATTAAGTAACTGGATGGGCTCAGGCAGGCTGTATCCTTTACCCGGAACGGTAAAGACATCAACACCCCAGTCACGCAGTTTCTGAATGTGTTTATTAATAGCCGCCCGGCTCATTCCTAACGTTTCACCCAGCTGCTCGCCAGAGTGAAATTCACCGTTCGCTAACAGCGCGATTAATTTCAGTGGAACGGTATTATCCTTCATGAAATCGTCTCCACTGCGCTAACTTCACCTGATGCACCAATAAAGCGAACTTCTGGCTCAAGCCAGACATTAAATTTTTCACCCACTTTCTGTCTTACATGATGTGCCAGTTGCACGACATCTTCGCTTTTTGCATTGTCTTCATTAATGAGAACTAACGCCTGTTGACGGTGCACCGCAGCCCCACCCATTTGCATCCCTTTTAGCTGGCACTGATCGATAAGCCAACCTGCTGCCAGTTTTACTGAACCATCCGCCTGGGGGTAATTTGGTGCTGTTGGAAATTGTGCCAGTAATGCTTTAGCCGTTTCGGCAGATACAACAGGGTTTTTGAAGAAACTACCGGCATTGCCATTCACTTTTGGATCAGGGAGTTTGGTGGTGCGCATATGACACACCGCATCAAATACTTGCTGTGGCGTTACTGTTGTAGGATCCAGACGAGTTAAGTCACCATACGTTAGTACAGGTTGCCACTCTTTTGGCAGACGCAGACCTACGGCTACAATGGCGAAGCGGTCCTGGTATTCATGTTTAAAAATACTGTCGCGATAGCCAAAACGGCACTCTTTAGCTGTTAAACGCTCTTGCTTGCCTGTCGCCAGTTCAACACAGTCAACATAAGCGCAAACTCGCTGTAATTCTACGCCATAAGCCCCAATATTCTGGATAGGTGATGAACCAACACAACCAGGAATTAATGCCAGATTTTCCAGACCAGGCATACCTTCCTGCAAAGTGTATTTTACCAGGCGATGCCAGTTTTCTCCGGCTCCTACATGTAAATACCACGCATCAGGTTCATCATGAATTTCGATACCTTTGATCCGGTTGATGATCACCGTACCGCGATAGTCTTCCAGAAAAAGTACATTACTTCCTTCACCCAGAATAAGAACGGGTTGTCCTTCTGCGGTTGCATGCTGCCAGGCATTGAGTAATTGTTGTTCGTCTTCGGCACATACAATGTGCTGAGCATTATGATCAATGCCAAATGTGTTCCAGGGTTTTAAGGAGTGGTTCATAGCTGCTTTCCTGATGCAAAAACGAGGCTAGTTTACCGTATCTGCGGGGGGATGGCTTGTAGATATGACGATAGGAAGAGTTTGTAGAAACGCAAAAAGGCCATCCTGACGGATGGCCTTTCGTTTTATTTGATG
>NZ_VATN01000046.1:0-1108 GCF_005781105.1 Escherichia sp. E2586 | reverse complement strand
AGTGGAGCCGAGTATTGCCGCATTTGCGTTCTGAGCAGTAGCAATAAAGTTTCCGGTGAGAAATGTCACCAGCATTTTGTTATGAAACGGGTATTGGCGGTATATGGGGGCGGGGCTTTAGTTATTAGGTGTCGAGAATTAATTGTTTGTAGCAATATAAAAAGGAGCGCTTAAGTTCGTTTATTTTTTAAGCTTCATATACATAGTGGATAAAAATGAGAACCACCCGCTGAACGGGTGGTTTTGCGCAAGTTAAATTTTATAATTTCAGTGAATCTTTACGCTGTAATAATGCAAATGATAGTTGAAAAAAACACAATCAGTCGATGGATTCTCCGTAGGATGCAACTGCCTGAGCGACGCAAAAACGATCAATACACTCTATTTCTCCATAATCACGCAGGCAATAATAAGTATTATTGTCTTTATCAAAAGCGTAAATGCTACAAATACCCTTAGGCTCACAACTTGCGTCCCATCCACTATTAGATAACGTGCCCCATTCCTGGTAAAGCCCTGCGTTAACTTCTCGATTGATAATATGCGGTCCACTATAGTTATCATAATCGTAACTATAGATGTCACGTGCCTCAGGAAAATTCCCGTTCATGTTTTCAATCCACGGTAAAATATCTTTAACTGAGTTATAAAGTTCAATGCTGTATTTGAAAAAACGCTTCACAATAAAAACATAGATGCCGGCAGATTTGTTTGTTGATTTATCAGTGGCGAAAATGACAAAAATCTTCCCAACGCACTTTTCATCTACGCCCGGAAAAGTTACTGTGCCATCCTGGCTAACCGCCAGAACATTATTGTCTGCATTAGTGCTACAGGTCCATTTTACCTTGTCATTATTAATAGGGTCATTATCAATGACCATCTTGAAGGTTGCTCCTGGGAACAAACTGTTAGGGAAACAGTAACCACTCTCCATATCATTTTTAATATCAAAAATATGACCATCAACTAACACGCCTGTAATTTTGCTCATCATTGAACTCTCTTTGTTTGTTAAATAAAAAGTTTTATTCCTGAACAACGGAACACGCTGATATTAATGCAACCAATGAATTGTTGTTGTTATTTGGAGGTTATATAGTGGTAT
>NZ_VATN01000045.1:0-1371 GCF_005781105.1 Escherichia sp. E2586 | reverse complement strand
CGATCGAGAAGTTCAACAATCCCCAATCACAAGACAATTCACTGATAACGAACTTTGCACACTCGCCTGGTTATGGCGAGCAGGGGATGTGATGTTAACCGCCTGCCAGAATGTTACTCCACTTCTTCAGGTTGCGGAGCATCGCGAAGCCGGTCGCTTTACTTCTATTGAGCAAGAATATCCCCAGATACTACATAAGGCGCGCGAAATCCTTGCCAGAGAAACGGCACATGTAAGATTCCAGCCGTGGCAGGATGATAAGTGGAGCCGAGTATTGCCGCATTTGCGTTCTGAGCAGTAGCAATAAAGTTTCCGGTGAGAAATGTCACCAGCATTTTGTTATGAAACGGGTATTGGCGGTATATGGGGGCGGGGCTTTAGTTATTAGGTGTCGAGAATTAATTGTTTGTAGCAATATAAAAAGGAACGCTTAAGTTCGTTTATTTTTTAAGCTTCATATACATAGTGGATAAAAATGAGAACCACCCGCTCAGCGGGTGGTTTTGCGCAAGTTAAATTTTATAATTTCAGTGAATCTTTACGCGGTAATAATGCAAATGATAGTTGAAAAAAGCACTATCAGTCGATAGACTCACCGTAGGATGCAACTGCCTGAGCGCTGCATATAACAGCAGTATGCTGGGTATATCCAGTATCCTTCAGGTGATAATAACTATTATTATCTTTATTAAAAGCGTAAATGCCACAAACACCATTATTCTCATTACTTGTGTCCCATCCACTATTAGCTAACGTGCCCCACTCCTGGTAAAGCCCTGCGTTAACTTTTCGATTGATGATATGACTCCATTCGCTACTTTCATAATTAAAGTCACTATCGATATCATGTATCCCAGGAAATTCTCCATTCATGTTTTCAATCCACGGTAAAATATCTTTAACTGATGTATAAATTTCAATGCTGTATTTGAAAAAACGCTTCACGATAAAAATATAGATGCCGGCAGATTTATTCGTTGATTTATCAGTGGCGAAAATGACAAAAATCTTCCCAACGCACTTTTCATCTACGCCCGGAAAAGTTACTGTGCCATCCTGGCTAACCGCCAGAACATTATTGTCTGCATTAGTGCCACAGGTCCATTTTACCTTGTCATTATTAATAGGGTCATTATCAATGACCATCTTGAAGGTTGCTCCTGGGAACAAACTGTTAGGGAAACAGTAACCACTCTCCATATCATTTTTAATATCATAGATATGGCTATCAACTAACACGCCTGTAATTTTGCTCATCATTGAACTCTCTTTGTTTGTTAAATAAAAAGTTTTATTCCTGAACAACGGAACACGCTGATATTAATGCAACCAATGAATTGTTGTTGTTACTTGGAGGTTATATAGTGGTAT
>NZ_VATN01000044.1:0-23686 GCF_005781105.1 Escherichia sp. E2586 | reverse complement strand
ATTAACGCAGAAGCTGCAGAACGTTCTGCGGAACCTGGTTGGCCTGTGCCAGAACAGAAGTACCGGCAGACTGCAGGATGTTAGCGCGGCTCATATTAGATACTTCAGACGCGAAGTCAGCGTCGAGGATACGAGAACGAGACTCAGACAGGTTGTTAACGGTGTTGTTCAGGTTGCTGATAACAGAATCGAAACGGTTCTGTACGGCACCGAGGCCAGAACGCAGTTTGTCAACCTGAGACAGCGCGGCATCGATAGCTTTCAGCGGATCGGTGGTTGCTGGTTTGGTGTTAACTGCGGTTTTTAAATCAGTGATGGTCGCAGTGAAATTACCAGCCTTATCGTTGGTAGTATCCAGTTTGGCATTGGTTAAATTACCCGTAGCATCTTCCAGATAGTAGTTACCTTTACCATCGTCTTTCAGGGTGGTACCGGCCGGTACACCTGTTACTTGTGTAGAGTGATAAGCTTCTTGGTCTTTTACTGATGTAGGTGCTGTAGCCTTAGTAAAACCTGTAGCCGCACCAGCACTATCGAAGGTCATACCGCCTTTACCGTCATCCTTAATTTCATAGTACTTATTATTTGCCGGATCGGCATCTGTACCAATCTGGGCGTAGATTTTACCAGTTGCATCATCTTTAACAATATTATCCGCCTTTTTGGCACCTTTGTCTGTGACATTAGCTACATCATACTTATAGCCTTCATCAACATTCACATTAGCGCCTGTTGTATTCAGGGTTGCGGCATTAATACCGCCAGCCACGTTGAAATCAGTCATCCCGAGGGTGCCGGCATCCATCTTGCTCAGATCGATACTGATAGTTTCGCTATCGTTAGAACCTACCTGAATAGACAGAGACTGATCCTGGCTGAGAACTTTAACGCCGTTAAATTCAGTCTGATTGGAGATGCGGTCGATTTCATCCAGACGGGCATTGATTTCGTCCTGGATGGACTGACGGTCAGAATCGGAGTTAGTGCCGTTCTGCGCCTGAACAGTCAGACGACGGATGTTCTGCAGGTTGTCGTTCACTTCGTTCAGCGCACCTTCAGTGGTCTGAGCGATGGAGATACCGTCGTTAGCGTTGCGGGAAGCCTGAGTCAGACCAGAGATGCTGGCGGTGAAACGGTTGCTGATAGCCTGGCCAGCAGCATCGTCTTTTGCGCTGTTAATACGCAGACCAGAAGACAGGCGTTGGATCGCAGTGCCGAGAGTGGACTGAGATTTGTTCAGGTTGTTCTGTGCAACCAGGCTCAGTGCGTTGGTATTAATGACCTGTGACATGATATATCCTCAATTAAAACCTGGCGGTGCGATCCGCCCGGAATAGAATTTAAACTGAATATGCGTTGTAACTCCGCATACCACAGATATCGGCGTGGAAATAAAGTGGCTAAAGCGAATGAGATAAAAAAAGTAAAAATAGGGCGGAAATGTAAGAGGACAAATTAAAGAAAGCGAATAATTTCATTCTTCGGATTGTTGAAAAAAAGTTAAATATTTATCCAGTCTGTTTTTATGCCGATATAGGGAAGAGATTCTTAAAAATCACAACCCCTCAGGAGAAACAACATGGGTATATCATCACTGGGAATCGGTTCAGGGATCGATACCGCATCAATGCTGGAGCAACTTAAAGCCAGCGAACAGCAGCGCCTGACGCCCTATACCAGTCTTCAGAATAGCTATAAATTGAAGATTTCAGCCTGGGGATCTATCTCCAGCCTATTGTCTACGCTGCAAAAATCGGTGAAATCATTAGGTGGTGATGCATTCAATACCCTGAAAGTGAGTAGCAACAAAGCCTTTACTGCGACGGCGAGCACGGGTGCGCTGGCGGATACTCATGAAATTACTGTGGAACAACTGGCATCTGCCCATAAACTGAAAACGGAACTCCAGACCAGTGCTGACACCACCCTGGGGAGTACAACTGGCAGCGGCACCAGAAAGATCACCATCACGCAAAAAGACGGAAAAACCACCGAAGTTGAACTTAAAGACGATGAAACGTCGTTAAACAGCATCGCCAAGGCTATCAACAAGCAAAATGGTGATGTTAGTGCCAGCGTTCAGTCTACAGGCAAAGGTTATCAACTGGTTCTGAGTTCTAAAACAACCGGCAGCGACGGTGAAATGAGCGTTAAGGTCGACGGCGATCAGAATCTTGCGGACATCTTGGACACGTCAGCAGGCGGTCAGCATCCAAATGGTGTTGCGGGCGATCCCGGTGCAGCTGACAAGATGATTTCGGTTTCGGATGCTAAAGATGCCAAATTGTCTGTTGATGGTACTGATTTTACTCGTTCCAGTAACAACATTACTGACATCATTGACGGTGTGACGCTGAACCTGAATGCCGTTTCTGAAGCAGATAAAAATGATCCGACCAAATTACAATCTGAGCAGTTGACATTAACGGCTGATACGTCTGCTATTAAAACTCACCTTCAGGATTTTGTTAAGCAATACAATGCACTGCTGTCAGCAACAACTGTATTCAGTAAGTACGTCAAGAATGATACCTCCGGTCTGAGTGATGATGATGTCGCAACGCCCAGTTCCAAGAGCGGGGCGCTGATGGGCGATTCCACGCTGCGCGGAATGGTCAGTCAAATTCGCTCTACGGTAAACGGCGTTTATGGTGATTCTGGCGCTGATTATGGTTCATTAGCCGATCTGGGCATCAAAATTGATGCCGCAACCGGTCAGATGACACTGGATGAGAACAAGCTGGACAACGCGATTGCCGATGATCCGGATCAGATCGCCAATATGTTTATGGGTCATGGCAGTAATGAAGGCATGGCGACTACGTTGGGGAATATCATCAGTAGCTATATTGGTACTGGTAGCGATGATAAAACCGGGCTTATCAAGACCACCACTGACGGCCTTGATTCACAAAGCAAGGTGGTTCAGCAGCAAATTGATAAGACCCAGAAACTGATCGATGCTCAGGTTGAGCGTTATCGCATCCAGTTCCAGAATCTGGATACCGCGATGTCAAAAATGAACAGCATGAACTCGCAATTAACCTCTCTTTTATCAACGATTTAATAAGAGTAAAGGCTGACGGAGCGTGACTCCGCCAGCCCCGCAGGAGTCTGATATGTACACTTCACAGGGCGCAGAAGCCTACAAACAAGTTTCGCTACAGAGCAAACTGGCAGGAGCAACCCCACATCAGCTTATTTCTATGCTGTTTGATGGAATTCATAGCGCAATCCAGAAAGCAATTATCTATTTTGAACAGGGTAATATTCCTCGCCGCGGGGAGATGATCTCTAAAGCAATCAATATTATTGATAATGGTTTGCGGGCATCGCTTGATCATGAGAAAGGTCTGCATATTGCAGGCGAACTCGAACAACTTTATGAGTATATGTCACGGACATTGTTTCAGGCTAACCGAACGAACGACCCTGAATTACTGAAGCATGTCGATCAACTATTAATGCGGCTTGCAGAAACCTGGGAAGAAATTGACCCACAGCAAACCCGGGGGAGACGTGGTTAATTTGATTTCACATTATGATAATTTGTTCGACATGAACCAGTCGATGTTAACGATGGTGCGTGAAGAAAAATGGGATGCCTTTTTAGCGCTGCTGGATATATTTCTGGCGAAAGCGGAAGACTTAATGACGGGCACCAGTGGATTAACGCTGTCAGAAATTGAGCGTGAACGCATCAAAAGTCTGGTTCGTGAGCTTATGAACGGTACAGAGGAGTTGATCCGTAAAGTCAATATCAGGCTCGAAACGCTCAAGCAAAATATGTCATCTTTGCATCAAGGTTCAAAAGTTAGTCAGATGTATACGTCTTTTGACGCGGTAAAACGCTAATTAGCATTGGTTATACTGCATTCCCTGGGCAGCAAATGAGCTGTACCAGCGTTGGTTAATGTCCATCGGAGTCATGGGCATTAACAATATCATCTATTCTCAATAGTTTATCTATCATATTTTCTATTTCCAGTTTCCGATGCTACGCGACACATATTCCCTTAACGTTGTTCTTCATTGAGATTTTCCTCAACTCTGTGATGCCTTTGGCAGAACATCCTCCTCCTTGCAGTAAAATGCCTGTCGATGTGTTCA
Organism: Escherichia sp. E2586; assembly: GCF_005781105.1. Classification (NCBI taxonomy): domain Bacteria; kingdom Pseudomonadati; phylum Pseudomonadota; class Gammaproteobacteria; order Enterobacterales; family Enterobacteriaceae; genus Escherichia; species Escherichia sp. E2586. The sequence continues at coordinate 19,576 of NZ_VATN01000044.1, read as the reverse complement.
AAAAATGCAATGGAGCTTATGTGTTTACGATACGCTGGAATATAAAAACCATTGACCGTATTTCAATGATAGAAGACGTTTTAAAAGAATTTTCATTTTATAAATTTAATATTATTTCAATGAAAGTGACAGCCGGACGCATTCTTATAAAATCAATGTGTCGTCATACAGGGGATATCAATAGTGTAGTGACACGGTTAAGTCATCATCCAGACATTATTAATATTGAGCATTTTAGTACCGATAGTGGAATCACCTCTCATAGATCAGTAAAACCGAGCGAATATTTTACTGATGTGATTGGTGAAAGCCCGCAAATGCAATCGCTTATAGAAAAAGCGATAAAGTTTTCGGAAAGTCGTTTTACCGTATTGATTCGCGGTGAAACGGGAACAGGGAAAGAGTTGCTGGCGCGTGCTATTCATAATTGTGGGCCACGACGTTTACACGCTTTTATTCCGGTAAACTGTTCGACAATCCCTGAAGAACTGATGGAAAGCGAGTTCTTTGGTTACGAGAAAGGCGCGTTCACCGGGGCCGATGGCAAAGGGAAGAAAGGATTGTTTGAAATGGCGGATAAAGGAACGCTGTTTCTTGATGAGTTTGGCGAAATGCCACTAAGTATGCAGGCAAAACTACTGCGCGTTTTGCAGGATAGTGGTATCCGGCGTATAGGCAGTTCTCAGGTTGTTTCTTTTGATACTCGGGTTATCGTAGCCACTAATGCGAACCTGGAAGAGATGATGTTGAATCGTCAGTTACGTGCCGATCTCTACTACCGAATCAATATTCTTTCGTTAACAATCCCGCCGCTTCGCCAGCATCCACAAGATATTACGTTATTGATTGATCATTTTCTGCAAAAGCATGGTTGTGAGTTTAAGCGGGCATTGGTTTTTGATAAACATAGTCTGGAATTTTTGCAGCATTACACATGGCCGGGCAACATCAGGGAACTGGAGAATATTATTATCCGCTTGATGCATATGTCGGACAGTGGAATAGTAACAATGGACGAACTGAAATGGATGAATTCTCCATGCCGGGAGAACCAGCAAAGCCACTGTGGGAATATGGAGCCTTTAAAAGAACAAGTTCGCTTGACTGAACGAAAAATTATCGAAAAAATGTTAGATGATAATAATTCTGCACGCAGCATTGCTAAAGTACTGGGTGTTTCGCACACGACCGTTTTGAATAAAATACGCAGTTACCAACAAGATGTGGTTTATTAACGCCCCCATCTAACATATGGGGGCGGCCCAAATACTACTCGATGAGTTTCAGCAGCGGTGAGAGGCAGAGTAGAATACCGTAGATAAAAATAAGCCAGCTTCTGACTCCGCGTAGGTTTTCTAGCGCTTGGACACTGTAAATTAAGAAAACAGGGATCAGACAAGAGACGATACCGTATAGAGGACTACCAAGCTGGAAAAACACCAGAACGGATACACGAAACGAAACCCAGACAACCAGTGTCGCAACAATAAAAATCCCTATTCCTGTTGTGAGCATCTGCGGGCTGACTTTCTCAACATTAATTACCCGACTTAAAATATTGAGTACAATTCCTTTCAATGCTTCATGAAAACCAAGATAAATACCAAAAAAAGCCGTCAGAACTGCAAAAATATTTAATATTGTCGAAGCAAGATGAATAATTTCTCCTGGTATCACTTGCGTTGCCAGCGCCAGGGCGGAAATATTCTGCTCAAATGCGGAAATCGCTTCTTCATGGCTGATGGAAAAAGTGAATGAGAATGAAAAAAACAATATGATGGTTATCAGCGCAATGTAACTGATTCGATGGGTGCGGATAGCCATTCTGGTGGCCATAACCCGGTCTCTTTCTCTTTTTCGATAGGCAATATTCATCGGATTCAACACCTGAATAAAGACGGCTGAGAAAAAACAAAACGGGATGGTCAGCAGAACGTCACGAAAAAAATCACTCATTGGGGGAAATGCACTGATATTATTAAAATTCCAGTGTGGGATCATGATAAAACCCAGGATAACAATAATCCCTACTTTGATGATTACCATTGGCCCGGAAATTTTAAATAATATTTTTTCTCCACGAGAGGCAATGGCAACCAAAACAGAAAAGACAATGATTTTATAGATAATGGATTGTGACAAGTCGCTATCGGTTAAACCAAAGTGTCTGATATACGAAGCGCTGTCAAAAATGACGGAAAGAGAGTAGATGAATATTCCATGGACAATCATCAAAAAGTATATAACGCCTAAAAAAATGCCCCAGTTTTTCCCCAGGTAGTGGCTTATAATATCAGTATAATCGTTGCAGGTTTCACTTTTGGAAAGTGTTTTAAGATACATGTCCTGCACAATATACGTTGCAGGGTAGGCAATAATAAATGCTGTAATGAAAACCCATATCCCTTTTAAGCCGATCTGCACTGGCATTAAAACTGTACCTGCGCCAATGGCCATGCCAATGCATAATAAAACCCAGCCAAAGTCATAGCGTGTAAAGGGTAGTTTATTGGTGAGTGTGTGAGAAATATTTACATAATTATCCGCTTGTTGCGTGCTGATTTGCATAATGTGCCTCCATCCCAATCCCTCTGCCAATAAAGCAGAGGGCAGGTGTTGATATTTTATATGCTTTTGAAAAATTAATTTCCGGCGATGGCTGTGGCGATTGCCTGCTGAAGGTCCTCAATAATATCGTCAGGATCTTCCAGACCTACAGAAAGCCGAATCATTCCATCAGTAATTCCTGCTTTTAATCGTTCTTCTGGCGGCACAGGAGAGTGGGTCATCGATGCCGGATGTTGGATCAGTGTTTCGGTATCCCCAAGGCTTACCGCCAGCAAACATAAATTGACCGCGTTAATCATCCGTCTGCCAGATTCAAAGCCTCCGGCTATTTCGAAACTGATGACACCGCCGGGTAAAGTCATTTGTCGCTTATATAAATCGTACTGAGGATGAGCCAGTAATCCAGGATAATAGACATGGGTAATTGCCGGATGGCTTTCAAGGAACTGCGCAATTTTCATGGCGTTACTGGAGTGACGTTCCATCCTGACGCCGAGCGTTTTAACGCCACGTAAGGTTAGCCAGGCGTTAAACGGACTCATACATCCGCCCGTAATATCCTTAAGTCCAACGTAACGCGCCTGATCGATAAAATCTTTTTTACCAACAATAACGCCGCCAATGACATCGCCGTGACCGTTAATGTATTTAGTGACGCTATGTACAACAATATCTGCCCCCAGACGTAACGGTTGTTGGCCATAAGGCGACATAAAGGTGTTATCGACAATCAATATCGCGCCGTGCTGATGTGCGATACCCACGACCATTTCAATATCGACCAGTGTCAGCGTCGGATTGGCCGGAGTTTCGATATAAATAACCTTCGTTTCTGGTCGTATTGCTGCTTTTAGTTCAGCAATATTTGTCGCGTCGACAAAGCTTGTGGTGATGCCAAATTTCGGCATGCTGTGGGAAAGAAAAGCGTGTGTACAGCCATAAATTGCATTGGCAGAGACAATATGATCGCCTTGCTGGCACAGAGTCAGCAGGGCTGTCGTAATCGCAGAAATTCCAGAAGCGGTCGCCAGTGCAGCTTCACCGTCTTCAAGGACGGCCATTTTTTGCTCAAGGGCATCTGTGGTGGGGTTACCCAGGCGAGTATAAATATAACCTGGTTCTTCAAGTGCAAAACGTGCAGCGCCTTGTTCAGCATTATCAAAGACAAATGTTGATGTCTGGAAAATTGGCGTGCTGAGCGATCCCGTAGAGGGGTCCGGGTGTTGTCCTGCGTGAATAATTTTGGTATCGAATCGATAATTGCGGTTATTAGACATACTCTTTCCTTAATTTTATAAACGACTCGCTAATGACATAGCAATTGCTATGCCAGATAAATAATCGTGTGTATTCAATTTATTAGCGTTTGTTACACCGTCGTTTATGTTCGGAATATTTCCAGTCTGGCAATAAAGTTGCCACTATTAACGGAAGTAATAGTTACAACATACAATTATTTTTCGAAATCGCCGCACTCTTTAAACTCCAGATGCTAAAATGTCACTATGTAATACCTTATCGTTCAATCAAAACAATTGTTGCTCTAACCGCCGAAAAGTTAGTTAGGCTAAATGTTGTAATGAGCAGCGCTGCTCACCATGGGCCGCTTTCAAGGAGATGAGAGTTTATGTTTACAATTTTGATGATAGTGAACAAAGAACCAGATATCGCCAAAACAAACATATCGAAGTACCGCAAGCCGCTATGAGAAAATATTATGAATGGCGTCATCTTGTCAGGGACTATGGGCACGATCCAAAAACAGCGGCGAAATCTGTTTCGGATGCAAATTGTGAAAAACTTCACGGTTTTACTGATACTTATTCATTTCGGATAACTCAAGAGCATAGGGTTATATTCGTCAAGCGAGGTAATAATATTAAAGTTCTTTCCGTAGGCGGCCATTACGTTCGTCAGTAAGTAAAGACCGGTGTTATGGTTTAGCTGTATAACTGCCGTCATGTTAAAGGTGACCGTTCAGGTGGTCACCGAACTCAATAATAAAACGGATCATCATCAACAGCCAGTTTTGGAACGACATACTCCTTTTAGGAATATCGTTGAGTACCTGGCATAGTAAAAGATAATTAACCGTGACTGCCTGTCATTGACCACCTGGGACCCACAATCAATTTTGAGGGCAAGTATTTATGCTGCAAGAACAACAGCGTTTGTGGAAATTTTGAATAAAAATAACTCACTGCCGTTCTTTCTTTAGTTTCTTATGCAATTCCTGCCAAACGGCAATATATGACTCAGTCATCTTGCCTAACGTAAACTCAGGTCGATTAACACTATTACGGAATATCTGCGCCTTCTGGTCTTTACGTAATTGCTCGACATCAGAAAGGTAAGTAATAATCCGCTTTTGGATCGCGGCGATAGTCGGTTCGCAAGCATATTCCGGCTGCATATAACTATCCATACCTAACCCTGGCGTGGCTATTAATGCGCAGTTCGACAACAATGCTTCTAGACCAACAATACCGTAGCTTTCCTGCATACTTGGGAAAACCACGATATCAGTTTCCGCCAGCGCCTGTTTTTTCTCTTCCCCCTGCACAAAGGTTAACCCTTTAAAACCTTCTTTTTCCATATAATCGGGGATTTTTTCAGGCCCATAAACCCGGGCTTCTATGCGCTGTCGATAGGTTGGTGGAAGTGTATTGATGGCATCACGGAAAATCAGGAAATTCTTCACAATATCGGTAAAGCGACCAAAAAAGCTAATCACTACTTTGCCTTCAGGATGGGGAACTTTATCCGCCGGATAATCTGCGAAATTCACACCGATTGGAAACAGGTGAGGAGGGACGATATCCGCCGAGACATGCTGAATAACAGAGCGATGGGCCCAATCGCTATGAAGAACCACCGCGCCACTTTGTCTTACAGCGATCCTCTGCTCCCAATAATGCTGCATTCCTTTTTGTGTCCGGGTCAGATAGTGTTGCATACCGATATAGCTGGAATGCAGCGTGAACTGAACGCGCTTTAGCTCAAAAAAGAACGGCAATAGCGGTGAGTTTTCATGCACTGAAATAATGTCAGGTTTGAACTCATTGAGGAGCGGCTGAATTTTTTGCGCTGTACTCCAGGCCACGTTAAGACTGAGCGACTCCAGCGATGAATCGAGGGGTAAGGCCGGTTCTACTGCAATCTCATAATCAGCCAACTGAGAATGTGCTGTCTTTTGATTATTCAGATACAACACTTTAAAAGGATAATTACGCCGTTTTAATTCCGCCCAAAAGTGTTCATTAAAAAAACCAAGACCGCTAAACAGCACGTCCGGGGCTTCAGTTGTAACAATTAAAACTCGTGGTTGCATACCAAATCCTATTATCAAATGCAACGGATAGCCTGCCAGTAAATAAAAAATGACAGGCTTCCATTTAACAATGGCTCTCCACTAGAAACGATATTTAATTCCTAATATAACCAGAGTATCGCTATAGCCACTGTCACCCATTTGCTGCGTGACGTTACCCCAAAGATCCAGGCGACGAGATAACTGGCCTTCAAGTCCCACTTTTACTTCGCCAATATTTTTGGTTCCATCAATACTATTCTTATAGCCATTCATGGTTGCACCAAAATTATGAGTATTGTGGATCCAGTTGGCTTCGATAAATGGCTGGAATTTACGGTCTTTACCGTTATCAATAGCACTATGACCGTTGGCATAAGTACGAATACCAAGACGACTTTGAATATTGCCATCACCATCAAAGGAAACACGTGAACCACCACTACTTGAATGTTCAGTATGGTCATTGGCGCGAACGTTCATCCAGGTCAGTTGTCCCTTAGGTTGCAAATAATATTTCACACCGTCAGAGATTCGTTCCCCCAGTTTGAAGGTATAGCCAGCTTCAATTGATGCCGTAACACCCCGGGATTTATAGCTTTCCGTCGCCAACTGGTCACCTTTTACTTCATTATCAAACCAGTTATATAAAGCCCAGGCATCAACATAACTGCCTGTTTTATCATGCTCATTGGCATACCATGTGCCATACAATCCCGCACTGTACCCCGCCACAGAACCTGTGGATTTATATCCTGAATATTTTGACTCCGTATTGCTGTTTTGCCTGGCGAATCCGGCCATTACGCCCAAATGCCAACGGTCGAAACCATTGCTACTCCATTGTGCAATATCGCCACCTAGTTGAGAAACGTAACGATTCCCCTGATTTTTTAACTGGCCACTGCTATCACGAGAACGGTTATGACCGCCAACTTGGCGCAGCCACAAACTGGTCACCTTTTGCTCACCGGTCAGGGCATCAGTATATTGGGTTTCCCCCATACGATCGTGAAGGCGCATCAGGAACAGGCTATTGGCGGCCATATGGTTAAACATATAGCTCCCCGGTTCGGGTCGATTGATATTTTCAGGTTCAGGCTTCGGTTCTGGAGTTGGCGTAGGCTCGGGGTCAGGATCAGGTTCCGGGTTCGGTATAACCGGATCTTCAGGCGTGACAATCGGAAGCTGTGAACGCAGATACCAGTCACCATCCTGATTATTGACGCTATTTTTATGCAAATAGTATTCAAATGCACCGCCAACGACACGACCTTGCTGAATAAACTCACCGGAGGAATCACCGTTAACTTCAATAACTTTGATCCCTTCACTGGTTTTAGCTCCGGTTCCGCCAGAATTATTAATCAGCAGATAACTTTGTCCGGAGGTTGAGCCATTAATGATGACTCTGTCTGTAGGAGAACTGTCATCCCCAAGGTAAGTATCCAGCTCAACAGTGCCATTATTACCCACATAATCACCGTCGATAGTAAAACGATCACCTACGACGTTATTAGCGAGAATTAAACGGCCCTGGTTTTTGAAGGTGGGCAAATTCTGCAACAGCGCGCTGTTTGCGCTGCCATCGGCATTCGCGGTCAGTATAATTTGACCGAGGTTATTTAACTCAGTCGTTCCGCCACCAAAATCACTGGTTGCCACAGAAGCAACCGCATCCCGGACACCATCCCGATCGGAATCTGACCACTGACGAATATTCCAGACGCCCGTTGTGTCATTCACGATCTTATCCTGACCGCTGGTTAATTGAATAACACCAGTCATCGTTCCGGCATTGGTGATGCTGGTAGCCGCCCCAGTGTATTGGTATGTATTAATACCCGACGGATTATTAGTGTAGTTGAGATCATAATAATCATAGCCAGTTGTGCTAATCGCGACATCAGACAATGCCCCCAACGTTGCACCTTCATCAATCGTGATACTGGAAGTTGCTCCGCCGATGGTTTTAATCCCCGCACCTTCAGAGCCGCCATCAACTACACTACCTTCCTGTAAGTGAACATCAAACACACTCTGAGGATCGAGAATAATGTAGCCGCCGCTACTATAGGAATATTCAGGGCCGGTATCCTGTAAACGAATCGCATCTCCAACTTGAGAGCGAATAACGCCTGAGGTTGTCATCCGAGATTCCAGCGCCTGAGAATATATTGCGGCTGTATCTTTACTGGCACTCTGGTTAACAATTTGACTATCGGAATATTGCGTCACGGCCCCCAACGCTAATAGACCGCCGGATGCACCCGCCAGATAAACACTGGCGTGTTGGGTTCCACGAACGTTGGTTATATCAAAGATTATACCGCCGGAAGGCCCGGAGATGGGGGCCTGAGGTTCCTGCACATCAACATCGGAGATGTTTCCTGTATAGATATTGCCAGAGGTGCTCACTTCAATTTCGGTGTTGCTACGTCCTAATGCCTCAATACCCGTTGCATCCGAATGAATTGTTGTGCCAGCCTCTAAATGGATAACTGATTTATCCGTAGTCATATAATCAGTTTCGTATTGATAGGCTGGGGTACTAGTACGATTATTTATGTCAGTATGAATATGGATATTTATTTTGTTATCAGCATAGACACAGCTAGTTTCAGGTCTGGTACTGACATAATCACAAGAATCTGTGGCATGCGCGGTATTAAAAGCAAGAAAGATAGCACCTGCAACCAGGGTTTTGTTAAAGGGATTTTGACCTGCGTGATAGTATACATTCTGTAGCGCTATTTTAGGTTTTTCAACGCTCTCTTCTGAATAACAACAATTGTATCTATTATCCATAATAGCTCATCCTGATGAAATTTATCCATTTAATAAAACCGACGAGAGCAATACCACGCGCACGCATTTGGTTTAGGTTAAGAGTCTATACGTCCCATTAATTTTGTAAATAAGAAATATTGAACTTTTGGTTAAAATATCATTCATTGATAAAAAACAACATTTTCATACTCAAATAAACACGCATTCGGGACCAGAAAACGATAGTTATTATACAGATTTCAACTGGTTAAAGTGAAAATGGTTTAACAAACGGAATGATCGATTAATAAAATTGTTAGCGATATAAAATAAGGATTTTTATAAACAATGCCAGGAAATTTCCGTGATTAATGCGGACAAATCACTCGTCTCTTTCGATTATTCAAAAAGTTAAAGAAGAAGATCTGTATCCTGAACAATGGCCAGAAAGGCCTCGAGAAGTCTAACCCTTTATCATCAACGAAAGTTTTTAATATTTGTTATTATTATTACGTAATAATGGTGCAAGCACAGCATTCATAACAAGTATAAAAGCCATTGCTATATATATCATTGGAAAACCGAATTGTTGTGCAAAAAAGCCTATTGGTGCTGGCGCCATTAATGTACCTAAATAACCGATGCTTGTAACAATACTTATTCCAGTACCTACAGCAATTCCAGACTGATGGCCTGCGGATGAAAAGATGACAGGAACAATATTGGCAATACCACCGCCAGCCAGAGAAAAAGCCAGAATTGCCTGCCACGGCGACGGTTACAGGGCTGCTGTTAGCATACCGGCTGCTGCCAGGATACTGGATACACGAAGAGTTTTCACGGGTCCATAACTATCACGTATCACATCACCAACGAATCGAACCATTGACATGGTGCATGCAAAAAAAGCAAAAGCAAGGCTGGCTATTTCTATATTAGCATTAAGGTTTTTCATTAGATAACGTGATGACCAGTCGACAACCGCACACTCTGGTATCATTCCAAGAAGAGCCATTATTCCTATAATATAGATTTTAGCCTGGCGGGGTAAACTCGATGATGATTTATTTTTCTGATTCTCTTGTGGATGATCATTAGTGATAAAATGAAGTGCTGTCAAAACCAGAAGAAAAGCGATCCCAGAAATTATAAAAATATGACCAAGGTATCCATAGTTTTTAACTGCATAACCACCTGTAAAACCCGATACAAATAAACCAACGCTCCATGAATAGTGGCACATTGACAGTATTGCGTAAGCTAATTTTCTTTCAAGGATAACGGCATTTGCATTCATGGCCACATTCATCGAACCAATCATCGCGCCTAAGAGAAATAAAAAGAATACTAATGAAGAAATATTTTTTACAATGCCTACGGATATTAACGAAACAGATGCTAACACGGCAAATAATCGAACAACTTTTTGTGAGCCAAACCTTGAGATTAACATACCGGACAGAGGCATCATAAATAAAGCCCCCAAACCGAATGTCAAAATAAGTAGACCAATGGTTATATCATCGGCGCCAAAACGAGGAGCAAGCTGTGCTATCTGCACAGCCCATCCTCCTTGTATAAATCCGTTGACAAAAAATAGTACAGTAACGGCCCATCGGGATTTTTGTAGCCGTTCCATGAACATTACTCCTGCTGTGTTAGCTGTTTATCACTGTAATGAATTACTTACTATTTAATAAAACAGAGTGATCAGCACATAATTTAAGCATATAGCTATCTTCACTGTTTCTGATTAATTGTACATTTTTAAAATCAGGAATAATGACTTTTGCGCCTAATGGCATGAGCTCCTCATCGCCTACACCAACGCAATAACAACCCGCAGCAACTGCTGATGCAACGCCGCTTTTAGCATCCTCGAAGACAACTGCCTGACTTGCTGGAATACCCAGACGTTGTGTAGCAAGAAGATAGGGATCAGGGTGAGGTTTGCCACGGGTAACATCATCACGTTCTACAATAACGGATATGTAAGGCTCTGCATGAAGTAACTCTATGACTCTGTTAATTTTTTGCCTCCAGCCGCTGGTTACAATACCAACAGGAATGTCGGCCTCTCCCAAAGAAGCAATGAGGCTGGCAACGCCAGGTATAAGTTCACAGTCCGTCGTATTCTCTACATGAATAATATGTGCCTGAACTTTTTGCTGGTCGGATTCCGGGAGATCGCCAAATAATGTCCGGATAGTATAGGGGCCAGGATGTCCGTGAATATGCTTCTGTATATCTTCGTCGGTGAGATGACGTTCATACATCAGAGCCGCTTCACGCCATCCATTTTCAATAACCATCCGGGAATCAATCAGGACTCCGTCCATATCAAATAAAACAGCTGAAAATTTTTCTCCGTTTTTATTCACTCTATTCTCCTTCAATGATAATAAATATCTATATCTATATCTATATCTATATCTTCATACCGTTCGCTGCTACGACGACCTGTCCCAGCGATATGCATCCATCATTACCAGGTACCAGCTTATGGCAATATGGTTTAAAACCTCTTGATTCAAGTTCATCAAGAGTGTTAACCAGCAAGAATTCATTACAAAAAACGCCTCCGCTCAATACAATCTGGTCAGTTCCATAACGTTCAGAGAGGAGAGAGCACATTGTTGCTATAATATGCACAATGGTTGAGTGAAAACGTCGGCTAAGATCTTCCTGGTTGATGTTATTGACTAGTATGGACTGAACTAATTCTTTCACTAACGGACGATAATCAACACTTATATCACCATTGTGAATTTCATCGATTATATAGGTAAATGGTTCAATCATATGAAAATCTTTTTTTAGAAGCGCTTCCATTTCAATGGCGGCCTGTGCTTCATACTCAATCTCTGAACAAATTCCAATAAGTGCTGAAACACCATCGAAAAGACGCCCCATACTGGTAGTAATCGTTGTGTTAATTTTCCTTGTTACCATCCTGGTGAATACTTCACGGCGATTTTCAGATAAATCAAGAATAGCTGGTAAGTTGATATAACTCTCAACATTTTCACCATATGTTTCAACCAGCAATGATATTGCCATTCTAATAGGTTCTTTAACCGCTTTATCTCCTCCTGCTAATAACATTGGGCGTAAATGAGCAACACGCTCTACACTTTCGACGTTACCAAATAAAAATTCTCCGCCCCATATTGTTCCGTCAGAACCATACCCTGTACCATCGAAAATCACGCCAATGGTTTTACCTGAAAGACCATTTTCCGCCATACATGCGGCCATATGCGCATGGTGATGTTGGACCTGAATGACTTTGATCTCTGCATTTTCGAGGGCACTGCGAGTTGAACGAAAGGCCGGGTGTAAATCACAGACCAGAATATCGGCTTTTTTTATGGACAGTAACCCTTGCAGATGTTTTATACAGTCGAGATGAGATTTAAATGTTGTATCATTTTTTAAATCCCCAATATGTTGACTGATAAACACTTCTTTACCTTTCCCAATACTTATTGTGGTTTTCAGTTCGGCACCAAACGCCACAACATTTCCAACGGAATAAGGAAGGTGAACAGGGTAGGGAGCATAACCTCGTGAGCGACGCAAAAATGATATTTGTGAATCGGGGGTGTTTTTTCGCTTAATAACGCGAACAACGGAGTCATCTACTCTTGTACGAATATCGCGATTATTAAGTACAAAGTAGTCTGCAATTTTCCCTAGTTGTTCTATTGCATCATTATTATCAATGACAATAGGCTGTCCGGAAATATTTCCGCTGGTCATTATAACGGCCGGGAGTTCAGGATCAGCAAGTAACATATGTTGTACAGGCGTAGAAGGCAACATTACACCCAAATTGGGGTTTTTGGGGGCCACCACTTCTGGCAACGTCTGAGAGCGTTTGCGCAAAAGAACGATAGGGCGAGGCCCGCTCTCAAGTAAAGAGATATCGTCAGGGGTCACAACTGCCCACCTGGCCGCGCTTTCACTGTCTGCAACCATAACAGCGAACGGTTTAGCATCACGTCGTTTACGGCGACGTAACTCTCGCACAGCATCGACATTGGATGCATCAACGACCAGATGAAAGCCGCCAAGACTCTTAATGGCAACAATAGCGCCTTCTTTTAGCCTGTCGATGGTAAAACGTATAATGTCACTGACTGAGATTGATACGCCATCTTTATCAGTTAACTGCAGTTGTGGTCCGCAAACAGGACACGCATTGGGTTGCGCATGATAACGGCGATCTTCAATATCATGATATTCCTTATTACATTGTGGACACATTATAAAAGATTGCATGGTCGTTTGTGCACGATCATAAGGCATTCCACAGATAATAGAATAACGCGGACCACAATTGGTACAATTTATAAAGGCATAACGATAACGATGATTGGACGGATCGTTCATTTCCCTCAGACAGTCTTTACATACATTTGAATCAGGGGGAACAATTGTATCCATATTGGATAAATTATTGCTTTTTCTGATATCAAAGCCTGAATAATACGGCGCTGGTTTTTCCAGTTCGACCTTATATATATCAGTGATCCGTGCCAGAGGCGGTGGCTGAGAGATCAGTTCATCAATTATGTTATTTATGGTCTGTGAAGATGCCTGCAGTTCAAGCAAAACACCTTCGGAATCATTAAGAACCCAACCGGTTGCACCATGCGTTCTGGCTAATCGATGAACAAAAGGTCTGAATCCTACTCCCTGGACAATGCCGCAAACTCGAAACCGGCAGGTGTCTTTTTTTTCAGAATCAACAGAGTCTTGGTAGTTCTGCACCGTAAAGTTCCTCAATAATAGTATGCGTTCCGTCAGATTCGACCATGCAGACTTCCGGCTGCGAGCCTGATTTAACCTCTCCAATAATCACTGCCTTTTTACCAAAAGGATGAACGCGGAGTAATTCCAGAACATGCTCTGCCACATCTGGCTCAACAAACAGGCAAAGACATCCCTCATTGGCCAGATTAATGACATCCACACCTAACATATCAGCAGCCATAGCTGCCTCAGGCTGGACAGGCAACGCATCTTTATTAAAAACAATAGGGCATGAAGTGGCTCTGGCATATTCGTGCAATACTGCAGAAAGACCACCACGAGTAACGTCCCGCATGGAAGCTATTTTTCCTGTAGGAGTATTAAGCAAAATGTTTTCAATCATATGATTCAGCGGTGCACAGTCACTTAATATATTACGTTCAAACCCCAAACCTTCCCGAATCGATAAAAGATGAATAGAGTGATTCCCGATATAGCCACTCAGGATTATTTTCTGACCCGGCCTGACATGAGTTATCGAAACAGGAGGCCGCTCCAGCACGCCTATTCCGGCAGTATTGATAAAAAGCTGGTCAGCCTCGCCTTTTCCAACAACCTTGGTATCACCGGCAACAATTTTCACACCGGCTAAACGCGCTGTTTCACGAACGGATGCGATAATTTTTAATAAATCTGAGACAGGCATCCCGTCTTCAATGATCAGACTCAGCGTGAGATAAAGCGGGCGGGCTCCACTTACCGCCAGATCATTAACTGTGCCACACACGGCAATCTTACCAATATCGCCGTTGCCAAAGATAAGAGGAGTTACAACGAAAGAGTCGGTAGTGAAAGCAATTTTATTCGTTGGTAGATCCAACAAGGCGCTATCCTCCATCTCTCCCAGATAAGTTTCTTCCAATGTTTCTGAGATACGCTCAACCAGCTCTCTGCTTAATTTTGCACCTGTACCATGATCCAATATTATTGTTTCATTCAATGGCGCAAATAAATTCTCGCCAAGTTCGTTATCGGGCGTTGCTTCAGTCATTTTCATGCTGTTGTCCTTTCACCACGTTCAGGTAAATCACCAGTTTTCTCCAGTAACGACAGTATTTCAGTGGACGGGGCGACGGTTGCACAATATCCAGCAAGCCATTGAAGCGCTCTGTCGGTATCATCTGATGAGGGGGCAAAAACGCAGTCATCAGGAACCCAGACGTTATAACCACGGAAGAAGGCGTCTGCTGCTGTCGTCTGGACACATACGTGAGTTTGTAATCCGGTGACAATAACTGTTTTGACTCCAAGCTCCTGGAGTTTTTGATCTAATTGAGTTTCAAAGAAGCCACTATCCCTGCCTTTTACCACAATAAAATCTGATGGATGGTAAACGGTATTAATGATTTGATTGCTTGGTGTGCCCGCTATTGCTGGTATTCCAGCCGCGCGGTTTCGATATCGACGCTGAACAGCTGGGTCATCAGGATCATGAATAAGTTGCAGATGTATAACGGCTTGCCCCTGGTTTCTTACACCATCAAGAAATTTATTAAATGCTTTCAGCTTTTTATCAAGTTCTTGCGGGTCATTTGTTATTTTATAAGTAAATTCATATTGTAAATCATTTGTCAGAACAGCAATATTTGGCATCTTTATATCCTTATTAAATAATTTTAAATGTTAATAATTCATTCAGACATAAATGAAACACCCTGAAACTATCTGTACAGGGCTATGCCAGAAGATTAAAAATAAAAGGATGTTCATCAAATATAAAAATAATAGATTTTTATTCTCAGATAAAAACCTTGTATAACAATATGAACCATACAGGTATAGTATGTACAATTCCTTTTTTTCAAAAATTGATAAGCAACGGGAATGGATATGAAGCTGCTACGTGCCTTTGTAACACTTGCCAGATTAGGGAGCTATCATGATGCAGCTGAGGCCATGTACATCACTCAGCCAGCACTAACAAAGAAAATACAGTCTTTGGAAAAAATAACGGGGATTGCCCTTTTTCAACGGGGCCGTCAGGGAGCAAAACTGACAGAACCAGGAAAACAGCTTCTTTCCCGGGCTCAGAAATTGTTGAAACATTATGAAGAGTTTTCAGAATATGCACAAAATTTGCAAAAAGGAAGTTCAGGTAAGCTGACTCTTGGATTTGGGATATCCTCGTTTCAGTTAGCTCCCAGATGTGTAAGCCTCTTTCGGGAACAATACCCTGACGTTGAGGTATTACTTGATGATGTTCCTTCAGATGTGCAATGCCGTATGTTACTGGACGGGAAGCTTCTGGCTGGATTTACCCGAGAACCGTTAACAGATAAACTTAACTTCAGCCCACTGTTTACAGAAAGTCTGGTTTTGGCTATTCCAGCGGGATTTACACTTAAGTCGCAAAAGATTCAATCAATACTGAACCAATATCAACTGTTGCAAATGACCCCAGACAGAGGTCGGGGATTGGTTGAACAAACAGAAAAATTTCTGAAAGAAAACAATTACAAAGGTAAACCATCTTCTGCTGCAAACGATATCCATACTTTACTAGCTTTGGTTGCTACAGGGAACGGTGTGGCTTTACTACCCGCGGGAACCAACTATTTATTACCTAAGGGCGTATCACTTATTAGGCCAGAGGGTAATTATACCAAATGGAATATAGGAATTGCCTGGAACCCGCAAATAAATGATATTATCAGGGATAATTTTTTACAAATAGTAAACAATATTAGATTGAATCAGTATTGTGTTAATTAATATTACAAATTGAATAAAAAAGATTAGACTCAAGTCTCAACCTGATACAAACGGGCAACTTAGTGGACAAAAAATGCGACAGCACTGTTAATAATCCTGTCGCATGCAGTTAATTACTCCGCAGAATAAATTTTCATAAACAGAAATTTATTTTTGAAACGGGTAATCATCTCAACTGTATAGTCAATCCACCAGAATCAAAATCAACACTCAATTTATTCCTGTTATCAATAGGTTTTCCATCTATGTAAACAAGATTCAAAAGATATAGCGCATTAACATCATACTGGGTTCCAATTGAATGTGCGTTTAATCTTAGCACTGCTCCTGACCCTGATTTAAAATTGAACATGCCGGGCCAGCACTTACCTGTTGGGTTAATCACTTCCTTCACAGGGTTAATAGGGACGATATCAATCAATGGATTAATTGTTACCTTTGCATTACCTGACAATTGAATAATCTTACCTTTCCCATACCCTTGTAAAAATTGAGCTGTATGAATATCCACTGTCGAGTTATCAAAAGCATCTATCGCAACGAAATCACCTGTGTTGTTGTCTGGGATGTCATTATGGATAGACATTGTGAAAATATTACCATAAGATGAATCATGAAAAGATAAACTATTCGAAAGTTTTAATTCTGATTCAAGATGTTGATCCGACCTAACATTTAGTAAGAGTGAGGAATAATTATTAAAACGCAATCCCTCAGGTTCAATACCAGCACGATTAGGTGCTGAAATCGCATAGGCATGTACATCAAGAGTGCTATACCCTGATAGCGTTGCTTTATAAAATAAACCAATGCTATCAGCCAAAATGGAAAATTTCGAATTCTGCAAACCCGTAAAATCTGTGGATGTCGCTGTCTCTAACGATGACATTCCGAGAAAAACACCCTGTAGTTCTTCCAGTGTAACACGACTGTCGTCGTACAAGCTGAAAGCAATTTTGTATTCAGGGTAATATAGAGAGGAGTCAATTAACCTTTTATTTTTTAATTTCCTATTGCCTGAAATACGGAAATCAGCTTTTTCAAAAAATTTGAAACTGGAATCTTTAGGTGCCGCAGATTGTACAGCCCAGTTAATCTGGTTGGATTTTATACTATCCGGAATAAGAATAAGAGGGCCTGATTGAGTACCATCCATAGTTACACCGTAAACATCAAGTCCGCACCCTTGCATTTTATTAAATGTTTCTGCAGGTCCCTTCAACGTAGTTTCTCCGGCAGAACGAAAAGTTTGCTGATTATTAGAATCCCAGCTAAACGTGTCATCTGTATTTTGCATAATAACCTCTTTTCAAATAGAAATTTGCAACCCAAAACAATATCAGATTGCTGATGAACTACCTGTTTTTTCAGGTAGTGGAATAAAGTGTTAATTCATTTTCTCTGGACATGAAGTAAATTCACGGCGTTATTTGCCAGAATTTAGTCACAACGCTTTATCACTTTTCTGCGATCAAGATTTTCATTAACTGACAATCTTAAAAGCAGCTGCAATGATAATGACTTGAATACTTCATTCCAGAGCACTTTAACACCATGAATATTAATGCAATTAAAGAAGAGTTGTTGTTATTTGCAAGTTATATATTGATATGGAGTGGGTTATTTTAAAATGATCAGATATCATAGAAATGATTTTTATTATAAATCTGTGATATTGGTGATGACTTATGTTTAAATTTATCTATCTAACTGCATGATTAGCAGTCATTTTAACCAATAGGGTAAGGTAATTTACTCAGATAACGTCATGTATCTCTTCTGATATATAGGTTCAGACGCAGATAAATTTACCCGTTAAATACTTTAGACGGCATAGATATTAAAAAACAACCCGCCATTATGGCGGGTTGTTTTTTAATCTGATTATTCCTGCAACTCTGTCTACTCGGGCTTATGCCGTCTTCGTTATCGCAGATATGCTGATTATCAGGATAGTTAGCTCAACGCGATAACATTCGCGGCGGCCGGACCTTTGGCCCCATTCTCGATCGAGAACTCAACTTTCTGACCTTCATCTAAGGTGCGGAAATCGTTGCTCTGGATCGCAGAAAAGTGTACGAACACGTCTTTGCTGCCATCAGCAGGGGTGATAAATCCAAAACCTTTATCTGCGTTAAACCATTTTACTAAACCAGTCATTTTGTTAGACATAAATATTACCTTCTAAATTTGTGAGCCACACAACGCGGCAAGAATGTGATCTGTATAAAGATTTTGACTTACTAAGGCACTAAAGGAGGAGACTCACGAAGAAGGGTAATCGGAAGATAACACTGAACTGAGACTGCTTTACTAAAACTGCTTTCATAAGGTCTGTCTTGCAAACCAACGATGCTATTAACGCATATTCATTATAGTTATGCAACTTTTATTTTTCATTCATGTGTTCTATTTGTTGTGCGCCATTAACAAAGGTAAGCCAGAACGCCTGTTATCCCTTCTGTCGGTGGCTGGCTTTCAACGAAAGCCGTTGGAGCGTAAGGAGAGTCGTGAGCCCCATGATGTCCGGTAGTTCTCCTCACTATATAATGCCTGAAACCAGGCAGCGTGATGGTGAGTTACCATTCGACTATTTTACATATTCTGTGCCACCACGGCGGTTTAAAATTTCGACGTTTCTCGCACGAGCACCCTGTAACACATTTTTCTGAACAGAAAACACTCAAAACAGAATGATAGCCGGACATATATTATGTTCCGGCTATTTATTAATAGCTTACTTAATAGGTTCAGCAAGTGTCGTTCTACATTTTAATTATTTTTACTACCAAATGCTCATAGCAGTCGAGTATTCAAAAACAACCACGCCATTAATAAGATGGTCTGCTGGTTTTAAATTATAAGTTCTGGCGCCAGAGTCGCTCATTGTTTTACCATTAATAAGAATCCTGTGAGTATTTTCTGATTCAACGACAAAAGTACACATTTTATCGATATCCACAGTGAGATAAGACCGCTTACCTTCATTGATATTAACGCCATTACTATAAACAATAAGGTTAGTATTAGCATAATCCTGAATCGAAAGAATAATATGGCATTTTCCTTCCGGGGGCTCAGGGAATTTCTCAGGATTCATATATGTGAAATCAGTAAATTCTACGCTTTCAGTATGAATTTTCATAGTAAATACCCCAATTATATACCGGATATCCACCCCACCTAAAAAATCCACTTCAAGATTATACTTATCGTTAGTGTATCCTATTGTTTTATCTACATCTACCCCGCAGGGGTCATCTATCATATAGATATACCTATTTCTTGGACCTTTATCGACAACATCAATAGTACTATCCTGTACTGCACAAACAGTACCCATGCCGAATGAATACGTCGTATTGTAGTGGCATAGTGAATTTGGCCACCTGAATAGAG
>NZ_VATN01000043.1:0-1680 GCF_005781105.1 Escherichia sp. E2586 | reverse complement strand
GCGGCGACTCTTGTCATAAGAGTGCCGGAGCGTTTTTCCATCAATTGCAATGACGTCTTTATCATTTGAGGAATGGCAGTCACGCATCCAGTTAATAAAGCACTCGTGAAATTTCGCAGGACTGATACAGGATACAACTCTGGCAATAGTATCGTGAACAGGAATACCATTTTCAAAATCACCATATTGTTTTAAAAAATCGAGATGTGTTTCCCCGAAATCCTCTTTATCTTCCCAACCTTCTGCACCAGAAATAACGGCACAAATAGTCAACAGTAGAATATCAGACAATTTATGTTCCACTTTCCAGGCTTGTCTGCAATCGGGAATAATAGAAATATGTTCCATCAATTTTTTAAGTTCCATTTTGTTCTCCTTAATAATGTAAGGAGTATTTGATCATGTATAAGCAATGAAAAACAGCTTTAGGTAATAAGGAATGTCTCAATTATCGAACATTTAGTGCGAATTATTTAGTACAAAAAAGCAGCGTTACGTGATCTTTACCTGACGCCAGATGGCTGAGAGAAGCGGGGTTTGAGATCGGCACGGGCGTTACTGTGAAGATCTCGGAAGGCTGCCTGATCCTGCTTGCGGATAACAACGAAGTACAGGAACTGCGCAGGGAGCTTTATCAGGTTAAACAGGCAGTTAAGGGGATGCGTGACGGGATCTTTAGTGTGCTGAACGAGAGTTAAATAATAAAAAGCCGGGAAGGTTCAATTCCCTTCCCGGTAATACAAATAACTAAACCCTAATATACACATCCATATATTTTGATACATTATCTTTATATAAAGAAGAATTTCTAAAGGTCTTTAAATCAATACCATTTAATTTACTGTAACCATCCTCACTCAATGAGTCAGATTGCCAACCACAGACGGGGCATATTTCAAAAACAGAGTCTTCATATTTGTCAAAAACAATAAACCTACAAGCGGCGCAATGAACCCCAGTAATTTCGCTATCAGAATGATCGATGATTTTTATTTCATTCCCAGTAACTTCCTTAACCTTATTTTCTAGATACTTATTTCTTACTAATGGAGATAATTTATAAGCATCAATAATATCGTTATTAAAAATTTGCCTATTAGATAAGGATGATTCAGGAATATCTATTAGTCCATTCTCATACAAAAAAGTAACTCTGCCGTCTGAACTTAAAGTAAATAATGAATAAGAGGAAAGAAAATCAATAACCTCGGAATGAAGGAATTCTATATACATTATTTTTCTCCAGCTAAGTCAATTGCATCCTGAAATGGAGTCTTACTTCGTCCATCATCTATATAATAAGTCCTCATTTCTCTTTTCCCCATATGCCCTACAAATATCTCACCAGTACTTTTATCATGTCTGATTACAAAATTGCCTACCTTTGCTTCTTGCATTGATTCGGTTAAAGGTTTTGAAGCAAATTCTTTCGCTTTTGCCATATATTGATTTTGCGTAATATTACCAAACTCGTGTCCATGTTTTGCATAGTGATATTGTAATCCAGTTTGACCTGTTACAGGGTTTTTGTTCGGGTTAAAGCTTTTCCACTTAACAGAGCCAGCGATACCACAATTATTAAGTCCGAGAGGATCGATCCAACTTAATGGATTTGGTGCATACTGATAAAGATTTATTCCCCCCGCCAGCCCTATCGGATCCGTAACTATGAACCGCCCG
>NZ_VATN01000042.1:0-6971 GCF_005781105.1 Escherichia sp. E2586 | reverse complement strand
ACACAAATCTATGTACAGGCTCCTTCCCGTTTTCTGACAGAGTGCGTTTTGTTCATGCCGGATGCGGCGTAAACGCCTTATCCGGCCATAAAATCGCGCAAATTCAATATATTGCTTTGATATGTAGGCCTGATAAGCGTAGCGCATCAGGCAATGTTAGCGCCAACTGTACTTAATCCCCAGCATTCCTTGAGTGTTGCTATAGCCTTTGTCACCTGTTTGTACACCAACGTTGCCCCAGATGCTCAGATTAGCATTCACTTTACCTTCCACCCCGGTGCGGATTTCGCCCAGATTACGCACGCCGTCACGACTGATGCTTACGCCATCCATCTTCACACCAAAGGTTTCGGTATTGTGGATCCAGTTTACTTCCACGAATGGCTGCAACTCACGCTGCTTACTATCATCCATTTTGTGATGACTGTTCAGGTACGTTCTCACACCCAGACGCATCTGGATGTTACCATCGCCCTGAGTTTCAATACGGGTCCCATCGTTGCGGTTGTGCGCATTGTCCTTCACGCCCATCCAGGTAACCTGTGCCTGCGGCTGGATATACCAGGTGTTCAGCGTGCTCCGACTGCCGGAAAACTCTCCGGATTTCAGGGTATAACCCGCTTCCAGTGAGGCAGTCAGTCCTTTCGAACTGTAACTGTCGCTGGCGCGGTTATCTGCTGCCACACTGTTATTAAACCAGTTGTACAACATCCCGCTATCGACATACGCCCCGGTTTTATCCGCCTCATTCTGGTTCCAGGTTCCGTACAGCCCGGCGCTGTAACCGTTGATACGTCCGTCAGAGCCGTAACCGGCGCGGTCGCTGCGGGTATTGCTGCGCGCGTTTGCATAACCTCCCATCACCCCCAAATGCCAGCGGTCGGTGCCGTCGGTACTCCACTGTGTGATATCACCCCCCAGTTGCAGCACATAACGGTTGCTCTGCGTTTTCAACTGACCGTCACCGACAACAGAACGTTCATGACCGCCGACATGGCGCATCCACATGCTGGCTGCCAGTCCGTCCTCTTTTAGCGCGTCGGTGTAGTGCGGTTCACCAAGACGATCGTGCAGACGGTGGTTAAACAGCGTGTTCGCGACTGAAATATTGCTGATATAACTACCCGCTTCCGGGCGCAGCGCGTCTGGTGCCATCGGATCCACTACCGGTGGTTTGACCGGAGCCTCCGGTACAACGGGTCGAACAGGTAAAACGGGACCTTTCCACTTACTGGTGAGATACCAGTTTTGCGCCGCACTGTCAGTGCCTTTCGCCAACGTATAAACATAAGCGCCAGCTTCCACAGTGCCGGTGGTCAGGGCGAAGTGACCGGTAGAGCTGCCGTCAACATGAACCAGTTCAATACCGTTGTCAGTCTGTTTACCCACGCCCCCGACATTATGCACCGCAACCCTGGTGTTACCGACCGTATCGCCGTGAACAATGAGCTTGTCGGTTTGAGAATCGTCGCCCCCCAGTTCCGTGTTCATCACAATCAGACCGTCATTGCCAGTGTAGTTGCCCGCCACGGTCAGGGTTTTGAAATCATTATCGTTAGGTGCGGAAATCGAGATCGTTCCGGCACTGCTCAGATCGTTGACCTTTGAAGCAGCTGTCATGTTCCAGCGGCTGGCAGCATCAATATCGACATTCGCCGGGTCGATCCATCCGGTCAGTTGTGCGCCGTTTTGCAGAGTCAGTCGGCTGCCGTTATTACCAATAATATTGCTGGTCAGTTGCGCGCCACCGTTGGCACCATCAAAGACAAGCTCCCCCGCATTAATCTCAGTATCTGTGATCCAGGCCGTCTGTCCCGCCAGCGTCAGGCTGCCATCACCGTTCTTGATGAAGCGGCCGCCAGCTACATTGCCATCGATGATGTCACCGTCAAAACGCGAATTATCACTGTCCGTGGCGTTAACGGCGATCAGCGATGCGCCGTTCAGCATCACAACGCCACCGCTGCCGCTCAGGCGGTTAGCCTGCTGATTGTTGCCGTTCAGATCGAGTACACCACCGTTGACGATAATATCGCTACTGCTGTTCAGTGTGTCGGCGATAGCGGTCCGCAGTGTGCCTTCATTAACAGTCGTGCTACCGGTATAGCCGTTGATGGCGGAGAATATCAGCGTACCGCCACCAGTTTTGCTGAGGCTTTTGCCGTCCCAGCCGAAACCATACGCGGTGGAGTTCAGATTATCTTGCAGTGCGTCTCCCAGGGTAAAGCTGTGACTGTCCGTTACGTTGAACGTACCGTGAGCACTGGAGTCTTCGGTGTTTAACCAGACCAGACCAAACTGCGCAATAACATTTTTGCTGTCGTCATCTTTCTTCGCCCATCCGATCAGAAAATGGTCTGTATCGACATAATCCTGCAAAGCCTGTCCTGCGACGGTATAGCTGAAATCGCCGCTAATCCCGTTCCGGGTGCGGATAAGGATATACAGATTCTCATCAGAAACAGGGGCATAGCCGGAGATATCCAGCGTATTGTTCCCGGTAAGCTGGAGAGTATCGGCGCTCAGTGCCGGGTCACTGGCAATATCAACCTGCGCGGTTACACCGCTGCCAAAATTTGCGTCCGCAGCGACAATCAGCGTTTCACCGGCATCAACTTTCAGCGTACCGCCAGACATATCCAACCGGTTAGCGCCTACGGAATTAGCAATCTGCAGCTCACCACTGCCTGATTTATTCAGCGTCTGGACGTTTTCCAGCGTACCGGCAATCATGGCGCGATCGGTGATCGACAGGTTTTCGCCGCTGTTGCCCATCGTCATTAACGCGTTATGTTGGATATCCAGTGAACTGAAACTCTGCGCCATGTTCTGCGCGTTCAGTGTTCCTTCTTTGACATTGAATCCACCTGTGTTGAGGAACTGATTGGCGTTAGCCGTAGATAAGGTTCCCGTGCCGATCTTTTCCAGTTTGCCAGGGCCGGACAGGACTCCGCCGAGTGTCAGTTTATCGGCTCCGTCGGTTTCAATCGCTACCGTGTCACCTGCTGCAGTACCAATCAGCCGACTACCGGCATTCAGATTCAATTTGCTGTCGCCATTGCTCTTAATCAGCGAGCCATCGGCGAAATTCATGGTGCCGGATGAAAGCACATTCACGGTATTCGCCGCCGTGCTGGTTGACAATAAAGTGGCACCGTCCCGCAATGTAAACCGCGTGCTGCTGGTGTTTATGCCATACTGAGCATTGTCTTTCAGTTCCAGGACACCACCATAAACGGTGGTATTGGCATAAATCCGCGATTGCGTATTTTGAGAACCAGGTGTGAAATCTTCGCCACTAAAAGTCACTTTCCCATCGGTAGCATCGCTGCCGTTGGTGGTATTAATTCCAACAATGACATTTATTGCCACGCCAGTGGAGTTGAAACTGGTTATCGGATCACGAAACAGAATCTGACGCCCAGCGTCAGCAGCAATATTCAACACACCATTCGGCTGGCGGATATTAATCGCATTGGCAACCGCATATGTCATATTGGGCGTTAAGAGATTTCCGACCCCGGTGAAATTATTATAGAACTGAATATCGCTATTTTTCGCATGTAGCAGACTCGTGCCGGTAAAATTCGCGCTGTTGCCGATAAGAATAGCGCCTGCATACTGGCCATTGGAATAGTTTCCATGCACTTTCATACCATCGATACCGTTCGTCTCCATCACCAGTCCGGTCTGTGCAACGATAGCTCCCGCAGTATCCCTGACAGCCCGGTTACCATAGATATCGGCATTACCATACAACTGCACACTTCCGTCAGAAAATAATCCGCCACCCGAACTTATTGCGCTGTTATTACCGATAATAATGGAGGCGTCTGTACCACTGAAAATCAAATTGCCCGAGTCATGTAACCGAATAACACCGCCGGCAATAGCGTGATTGACATTATTGGTCAGCGTTACGTTGCCTTCAAATATAATGTTGGCGTTAGTGGTATCTATCGCGGGGTCATAGGAGTAGGCGCTGTTATTGTCAAAAACAACAGTACCGTTCGCACCACGGAAAAGCACATCTGAATTTGAGATGATAAGGCCACGATAGCCATTATTGGCACGGTTATCGACAAAACGGAGCTGACTGCCATTGCCGAGTTCATACACAATTCCCGAAGCAGTCCCGGAATTATAAACAGCTCCCCCTGTGGAGTTGCTTATTGTCATATCAATACCGTCCAGCAGCTTAATCACTGCTCTTCGAGTTCCACTCAGACTAATTAAGTTAACGGCATTACCGGTGGCATTAAACAACCAACTGTCTGTCCCCAGTGGCGTATTGCGGTCAACAATAAGCGTTGCCGGAGAAGAGCTCGTACCATTAAAAATGAGATCACTTAAACGCGTTGTCTGATTTGCGCCAGTGCCATAGATTTGTGACAGATAGACGCTCTCTCCCGGCAGAATCGACACCGTTGCGGCGAGCGACGAAGTAACACAGTTTAGTGTCAATACGAAAACAACCAGCGTCATCGCAAAGCCGGCCAGCATACGACGTCCGGTTCGTTTTCCCCGACTCTTTGCAAACTCCGATACCGCGACCCAGACGCCAGTAGATTCGTTACGGACAACATTGAATACGTTGTTCATGTTATACATCCTTTAATTAAATGAACCACTCCATCTGGTACATTATTTCTATAACATTTTACTTAAGGACTACAGATTTCTTTTATAAATAAAAGAAGTAATATTCTTATTTGTAGAGATAGATATCTTAAAAATCAAACCGCAAAAGCTCACTGATGAAATAATGCAATGCTCAGATAGACAAGAAACTAACGGTTAATGTAACAGTACCTGCATAATTATAAAAACATAATCTCTTTATAAGTACTTGTTTTAATAAAGGTGCGGTATTAATTACCCACATCATCAATTGGTGTCATAACGGTAAGCCGCAACAGATGGTGTACGGTTATTATTTTATAGCATCATACTAAGTGTGAGCAATGAACAAAGCACAGGATAATACAATGTCACCTAAAGTAATTAATACCACGTACAAAAAGATAGAGAAAGATGGGCTGACTATGACTATAAGTCAACGGAAAGGCCCAGTCTGCGCAACCCTCTATTCACCGGATGGAAGTAATCTTAAGAATAACCACATTTATTATCTGATTAAAATTTTTGACGCTGAAAATAATCCAATAAAAAAAAGCCCCTTCAAATATCATGTTGATGTGGTCACCAAAAATGACTGGTCCACACTTGATACTCATCCAATACTCAAAATATCCTATGAGGGTGACGCAAAGAAATTACAACAGGATAGTTATGGCTTTTATAATACAGAAACAGATCAGAATGGAGAATTTTTATTTGGTATTTTGCCCTTCCTTACTCTGAACAACGCAGAAACTCTGATAGAAAAAACAATGGTACCTTATGTACAAAGTATAACTCTTACCTTTTATCTTGGTGATATCAGTACCGATCTTGTCGTTGAAACTCCATATAATTTAGATTTACGCACATATGACGCAGTAGACATGGTTGTCAATAGTACTGGTGATTTCCGTGATTTAACTGATACAGTCACATTAATTCCTGGCGGGAATATATGTTGTAATCGTAAAGTATGTTTTTGTTTTAGCGGGGAACTGGAATGTGAAGTAGCCTCCTCCATAGAGGGGGTAGCTATTATGGATGTGGATAAAAATAATCAGGTAACGATGCCCTTTACAGAAGAGGAAATTGCCAATCGTGAAGTCTGGGCATATGCAAGTTTTGCATGGTGTGCGATGTCCCCACTGCGCATCCGCGAAGCCAATTCATCCCGGCTGCTGCATATCAGCCCGCAAAACAACTGCAATATTTTTCCCGGACAGACGCTATATGCCACGTTTCAGTATCAACTGAAAGCCGGTGAACATTTTTCCGGAACCGAGTGTCCCTTTGCATTAAACCGGGGGAATTTTTATCCTCCTGAAATCTCCTGGTGGCAGGACGGCAATACCTTATATGGCGGCTGCTTACTGACTGTGGATGACAGCCTGATGAAAGGTGACCGCCTGTCGTGGACGGTTTCCTGCTGCCTTGATAATAGTGGAATCCCGGTTACCTCTGAAACCGTGACCTGGAATGTAGCCTGGGATGCCGATATTGATGTTGACGTCACTTTTGCTGCCGATACACCGGTGTTAATTGATTACAGCAATGACAGCACGCGACCGTTATTCTCACGTCCTGCTATGGCCTGGCGGCTGACCGTGCCGGGACTAAGAAACACCCAGGCCTGTTTTTACCCCCTCGTGACCCGCATTACCGAAGATGCCATCATCAGCGATGCATCGTTCAGTGAAATTGTCCCCTGTGCGACAGACAGAACCAGTGGGGATTATTTTTACGTCATGCTGGACGACCTGGGGAGCGCCGTCATTAACGTGCAGCCCCGGGAAAACCGCACGCTGCTTACCGCGTTCAGCGCCGGGATTTATGGCGTCGGGACGATGGTCAACACCGCGAACTTTTTTATCAACAGTGCCTGGGAGGCCGCGACGGCGCCAGCTGTCAGCGTGGCAGAAGGGCAGAACCCTCAGGCGCGCCCCGGTGATGACAGCTATGGCTTGGCGACATTCCCGCTGCTTTCGAACTGGGAGGCGGTGAAGGAGCACGACCTGCTGGGCGGCGCGGTGTATCTATTTGCCGGAAAAGAGATACAGAAAAAGAACCACTACACGCCGCTGACGTTACTGGGAAAAACGCAGATCCCGCTTAAAGCCAGTGGTGGCGCGCCCGATATCGCCCTGTATTTTACCGAATCTAATTTCGAGGCCGGAAAGACCTATTACATCCATGCCTGTCTTGTCGAAAATGCCTATCTGCACAAGGGGGTGAATTATCTCCGTCTGCAGGAAATCAAATTTGAAATTCCGCAGGACCAGCCTGCCGCACCGGACGGGGTGAAGCGGACCTATCGTGCACCGGAATTCGTCTGTAAAGACGGCGCGGTT
>NZ_VATN01000041.1:0-38779 GCF_005781105.1 Escherichia sp. E2586 | reverse complement strand
GTTGTAAAAGAATTCGGTGGAGCGGTAGTTCAGTCGGTTAGAATACCTGCCTGTCACGCAGGGGGTCGCGGGTTCGAGTCCCGTCCGTTCCGCCACTTATTAAGAAGCCTCGAGTTAACGCTCGAGGTTTTTTTTCGTTTGTATTTCTATTTTTGCTAAAATCGCAAAAATCCTCTGCGTTTTCCGCCCTTTTTCCGCAACAGTCTAAAGCCCATAATCACCTTAGTTAACGAAAATAGCATTAAAAGAGGCATATTATGGCTATCCCTGCATTTGGTTTAGGTACTTTCCGTCTCAAAGACGACGTTGTTATTTCATCTGTGAAAACGGCGCTAGAACTTGGCTATCGCGCAATTGATACCGCACAAATCTATGATAACGAAGCTGCAGTAGGTCAGGCGATTGCAGAAAGTGGCGTGCCACGTCATGAACTCTACATCACCACTAAAATCTGGATTGAAAATCTCAGCAAAGATAAATTGATCCCGAGTCTGAAAGAGAGCCTGCAAAAATTGCGTACCGATTATGTTGATCTGACGCTAATCCACTGGCCGTCACCAAACGATGAAGTCTCTGTTGAAGAGTTTATGCAGGCGCTGCTGGAAGCCAAAAAACAAGGGCTGACGCGTGAGATCGGTATTTCCAACTTCACGATCCCGCTGATGGAAAAAGCGATTGCTGCTGTTGGCGCTAAGAACATCGCTACCAACCAGATTGAACTCTCTCCTTATCTGCAAAACCGTAAAGTGGTTGATTGGGCCAAACAGCACGGCATTCATATCACTTCCTATATGACGCTGGCTTATGGTAAGGCACTGAAAAATGAGGTTATTGCTCATATCGCAGCTAAACACAATGCGACTCCGGCACAAGTGATTCTGACGTGGGCGATGGGGGAAGGTTACTCCGTAATTCCTTCTTCTACTAAACGTGAAAACCTGGA
This sequence comes from Escherichia sp. E2586, assembly GCF_005781105.1. Classification (NCBI taxonomy): domain Bacteria; kingdom Pseudomonadati; phylum Pseudomonadota; class Gammaproteobacteria; order Enterobacterales; family Enterobacteriaceae; genus Escherichia; species Escherichia sp. E2586. The sequence goes on along the minus strand of NZ_VATN01000041.1, from coordinate 37,836 downwards.
GAGTAATCTTAAGGCACAAAATTTACAGCTTGATGCCGAAGATAAAAAAGCGATCGCCGCACTGGATTGCAACGACCGCCTGGTTAGCCCGGAAGGTCTGGCTCCTGAATGGGATTAAGCCTCTCTGACAGCTCCTCCGGGAGCTGTTTTTACATGCTCGCTAAGGAAATCGATAAAAGCCCGGATGCGCGTACTTACCGCACGGTCGCTGTAATAGACTGCACTGAATGGCATTTCCACTGGCAACACTTTATCTGCCATTAACTCCACCAATTCTCCGCGAGCGATTTCTCTGTCGATCATGTAGTCGGACAAACACGCAATCCCGTTGCCACTCAGGCAAAGCTGTTTCAGTGTTTCCCCACTATTGGATGACAAACCGTACTTCACCTCATGTAATTGTCCATCACTACAGGCTATCGGCCAGGTATTGAGGGAAGCGGGTTCAGTGAATCCAAGACAAACATGTTGCTTTAAATCGTCGATCGTTTCTGGCTTCCCGTAGCGGGAAATATAATCAGGGGAGGCGATAATTTTTCGATAACTGTTAAATAACGGCCTGGCACGTAAGCTGGAATCCGTTAACGTACCGGCGCGTATCGCGACATCTACTTTTCTTTCGATCAAATTAATAATCGTTTCGGAGGAGACTAGCGATAAAGTGACTTCCGGATAGCGTTCACGGAAAGGCTTAATCAACGGCATCAGAAAGTGCAGCACCACTGGCGTCGCGGCATCGATCCGTAACAGTCCACGCGGTGTATTACGCGTCTCCATAATTTCTGATTCTGCCGCAGCCATCTCCTGCAAAATCAACTGCACGCGACGAAAATAACGCTCGCCTTCTTCCGTCAGGCTAAGTTGTCGCGTGGTCCGATTAAGCAGGCTAACGCCGAGTTTCATCTCCAGCTTTTTCACCGCCCGGCTTACCGCTGAGTTTGCTTGCCCTAATTGTTCCGCTGCCCGGCTAAAACTGCCGCTTTCGACGACCGAAACAAAAATGGCGAGTTCTTCCGACGTGGCTTTCATTTTTGCTCCTGTTGCAAAATAGAAGAGATATTTTGAATTAATTTGTCATTAAACCATCAGGATAAGTGATATGTCATCCGATTTAATGTTCTCAATAATGAGCAAAATTCTGACCGGTGTAAGCACTTGCTTACATAACAATATACAATTGCTCGTTGAAAGAGTGAGCTAAAATCCCTATAACAGTAGAACCCTCCCGAGTGAGGAAGGGGTGACGTAATAGAGGTTTCAAAGTCAAAAGTGCGAAAAAACACCTATGCCATGCGCTATGTTGCCGGACAACCTGCGGAAAGGATCTTACCGCCGGGGTCTTTTGCGAGCATCGGCCAGGCATTACCACCCGGAGAACCGTTAAGTACCGAAGAGCGTATTCGGATCCTGGTGTGGAACATATACAAACAGCAACGCGCTGAATGGTTGTCGGTATTAAAGAACTACGGCAAAGATGCACATCTGGTTTTATTACAGGAAGCGCAAACAACGCCAGAGTTAGTACAGTTTGCGACTGCTAACTATCTTGCTGCTGATCAGGTACCCGCTTTCGTGCTGCCGCAGCATCCTTCCGGTGTAATGACCCTTTCGGCGGCACATCCCATTTATTGCTGCCCGTTACGCGAACGTGAACCTATTTTACGTCTGGCGAAATCAGCGCTGGTGACGGTCTACCCATTACCTGATACCCGCCTGTTGATGGTCGTCAATATTCACGCCGTCAACTTCAGTCTTGGCGTAGATGTTTACAGTAAGCAGTTACTTCCTATTGGCGATCAGATTGCCCATCACAGCGGCCCGGTCATTATGGCGGGAGATTTCAATGCCTGGAGCCGTAGAAGGATGAACGCGTTATATCGCTTTGCGCGGGAAATGTCGCTGCGCCAGGTGCGTTTTACCGATGATCAGCGCCGTCGGGCGTTTGGTCGCCCGCTCGATTTTGTTTTCTACCGTGGTCTTAACGTCAGCGAAGCTTCTGTACTGGTTACGCGCGCTTCCGATCACAATCCGCTACTCGTTGAATTCAGTCCCGGCAAGCCTGATAAATAAGGTATGTCAGGTCTGCCACAGGGCAGACCAACGTTTGGCGCTGCCCTTTTATACTCAAACAACAAAAGGACAGCGCAATGACAATACAATCCCACCATGACCACGTAGAAAAGCAGTTTAGCTCGCAGGCCAGTGAGTATTTAACCAGTACCGTACATGCATCCGGGCGAGATTTACAGCGCCTGGCGGTGCGTCTGGCTGATTATCCTGATGCAAATGTACTTGATATGGGCTGCGGAGCAGGGCATGCCAGCTTTGTCGCTGCGCAAAACGTGAGCGCGGTGGTGGCGTATGACTTATCTGCCCAAATGCTGGATGTCGTGGCACAAGCTGCCGAAGCTCGGCACCTGAAAAATATCACCACCCGCCAGGGATATGCCGAAAGTCTGCCATTTGCCGATAACGCATTTGATATTGTTATCAGCCGTTATTCTGCCCATCACTGGCATGATGTTGGTGCAGCACTGCGTGAAGTGAATCGGATATTGAAACCCAGCGGTAGGCTGATTGTGATGGACGTAATGTCTCCGGGTCACCCAGTGCGCGACATCTGGTTACAGACGGTAGAAGCATTACGCGATACCTCTCACGTACGAAACTACGCCAGCGGTGAGTGGTTGACGTTAATCAATGAAGCCAAACTGATAGTTGATAATTTAATTACAGATAAGTTACCGCTGGAATTTTCTTCATGGGGCGCCAGAATGCGTACGCCAGAAGCATTAGTAGACGCTATTCGCATTTACCAACAGAGCGCATCGACAGAGGTGAAAACGTATTTTGCCTTGCAGAATGATGGCTCTTTCACCAGTGATATCATCATGGTAGAAGCACATAAAGCGGCATAAATAAAAAAGGCACCGGGGGAATCGGTGCCTTTTTATTATCTGGTTTATCAGGAATCTGGCATGTTGCTGTTTTTCACAAACAACGTCAGCTTATCGCCTGGTTGCAGATTCGCAGTGTCGCTGTTCCAGCGCATCACATCTTTGATGTTCACGCCGTGGCGTTTAGCAATGCTTGAAAGCGAATCGCCTTTGCGCACACGATACGTAATGCTATCGCTGTTGTTTGCCAACCGCTGTGCGCTACTACCTGCGCCAATCGTCAGACTTTGGCCTGGTTTCAGCTTAGATCCGCGCAGTTTGTTCCACTGCTGCAAATCTTTGGTGCTTACGCCGAGACGTGAAGCGATACTTGAAAGCGTGTCGCCAGAACGAACGGTGTAAACACGGCTGTTAAGCGGCGTATTGTCGGCAACCAGTGTCGACTGTACGGCAGCAATTTCGCCGGAAGCCAGAGATTCACGCAGTTGATCTGCATGCTTCTTTGGCACCATCACGTACTGCGGGCCACTTGCGCCCAGCGTGGAGCCTTTCACGCCAGCGTTGAATGTCTTCAGCTTGCTGACGGAAATTCCCGCCATATCTGCAACCTTCGCCATATCAACCGGGCTACTCAGGTGTACACGCGCCAGAGCACGGCTTTCATCGGTCGTCGGCAGACGTACACCATAACGTTTGCTGTTTTTGAGAATATCGCTCAATGCCAGCATTTTAGGCACGTACTGCTTCGTTTCCTGCGGCAACGGTAGCGACCAAAAGTCCGTGGATTTCCCACGTGCTTTGTTCGTTTTAATTGCCTTCATGACCCGACCTTCGCCGCTATTATAAGCCGCTACGGTCAAAAGCCAGTCGCCGTCAAACATCTTGTTCAGACGTTGCATCATGTTCAGCGCGGCTGTCGTTGAAGCAACAACATCGCGACGCGCGTCATAATTGCGAGTCTGTTTCAAACCATAATTGCGCCCCGTGCTCGGAATGATCTGCCAGATGCCTGCGGCATTGGCGCCAGACGTCGCGTGAGGATCAAAAGCGCTCTCCACTATGGGTAGTAGTACCAGTTCCATAGGCATGTTACGTTTTTTAACTTGCCCGGCTATCCAGTACATATACGGCTCTGCCCGTAAAGTTACATCGTGGAGATAGCTCTTATTGCGTAAATATTTCTGTTTCTGTTCGCGAATCCGGTCATTTTCCGGAATTCCCATCTTTAGCTCGTCGCCAATGAAAGCCCACAAGTCACCATCTGGCGCGATAGACGTCCCATCGTCCATCCATCGTGCCTGACTTGTAAACTTTGCTGCTTCCCCTTGACCAGCTGCAGAAAGGCTCTGTGCGTGCTGTTGGACGTTACCGGTACTCTGGCAACCCACGAGCAGGACAGAGGCGAGTAATATCGCTTTTGCCTTCATGTGTGTGTCAATAGTTGCTTAAAAGACGACCGATCATAACGGCGAACGAAGCCGATGACAAGAAAGTTTTATCAGAATCTATCTTTCTTTGACCTTAACCAGGCAAAACGCTCCTCAGGTTGTTGCAATAATGTTTCTTTATTAATTACATTAATTAAATCAATATCTTCTGTTCTTAAAAAAACATTAATTTTCCGCTCATTTTTCAGAATTACGGGGAGTGTAATTTGATTTTTTGCCCGTAACTCAATAACTTTACGATAATAATCATTTATGGACAAATCGTGCGGAAGAATACTCAAGGCAAACTTCATATTTGATAAAGTATATTCATGAGCACAACATACCAGTGTATCGTCAGGTAGAGCACTTAATTTTTAAAGTGATTGATACATTTGAGAAGCTGTGCCTTCAAATAATCGCCCACAGCCACCAGAGAAAAGAGTATCACCACAAAATAGATAAGGATAACTGAAGTAACAGATATGTCCTAAAGTGTGACCTGGTGTAGCAATTACACTAAATTCATGCCCCAAAACGAAGGCAGTATCACCATCTTTGACTACCTGCGTTGTTCCCTTATCTTGTGTCTCTTGTGGACCGTAGACCACAATTTGTGGAAACTTTTCCACCAGTTCTTTTACGCCGCCAACGTGATCGTGGTGATGGTGGGTGAGAAATATGGCCTCCGGTTGCCAGTTATTGGCGGCAATGGCCTTTACTACCGGCTCCGCTTCTCCAGGGTCGACAATCAGGCAACGGCCTGCTTCATCATTCAAAACCCAGATGTAATTGTCATCAAAGGCAGGAATACTGTTAAGATTCATATATTACCTCTCAGTGTGAAACGGAAGGTTGTGATGAAACCGGCAAGGAACCCTCAAACAGTCGTGGCTCCTGATTGCTGGGGCGATTTGCCCTGGGGAGAGCTTTATCGCAAGGCGCTGGAGCGCCAGCTCAACCCATGGTTCACGAAAATGTATGGTTTTCATCTGCTTAAGATTGGCAATTTAAGCGCAGAAATCAATTGCGAAGCGTGCGCGGTTTCTCATCAGGTGAATGTTTCTGCGCAAGGAAAGCCCGTACAAGTGCAGGCGGACCCGCTTCATCTTCCTTTTGCCGATAAATCCGTCGATGTTTGTCTATTGGCGCATACGTTGCCATGGTGCACCGATCCGCATCGTTTGTTGCGTGAAGCCGATCGGGTATTGATTGATGATGGCTGGCTGGTCATTAGTGGCTTCAATCCCATCAGTTTAATGGGATTACGTAAACTTGTGCCGGTATTGCGAAAAACATCGCCTTATAACAGCCGGATGTTTACCCTGATGCGGCAGCTGGACTGGCTCTCTTTGTTGAATTTTGAAGTGCTACACGCCAGCCGTTTCCACGTTCTCCCGTGGAATAAACATGGTGGAAAACTATTGAGCGCGCATATTCCTGCGCTTGGTTGCTTACAACTTATTGTTGCCCGGAAACGGACTATTCCTTTAACGCTAAATCCGATGAAACAGAGTAAAAACAAGCCACGAATTCGCCAGGCGGTTGGCGCCACCCGGCAATGTCGTAAACCACAGGCTTAAACTTCGACTTGGTAGCCCGTATCTTCCAGTGTGGGATTCATTGCCGCGGCACGAGCCAGTTCATCGCAACGTTCGTTTTCTGGATGACCGGCATGGCCTTTTACCCATTCCCATTTGATTTGATGCTGCCCCAACGCGGCATCAAGACGTTGCCAGAGATCGACATTTTTTACTGGTTTTTTGTCTGCTGTTTTCCAGCCACGTTTTTTCCAGTTATGGATCCACTGGGTGATCCCCTGGCGGACATACTGGCTGTCGGTACTCAGAATGACTTCACAGTGTTCTTTTAACGCTTCCAGCGCGACAATAGCGGCCATCAACTCCATACGGTTGTTGGTGGTGCGGGTGTAGCCAGCGCTAAAGGTTTTTTCGCGTCCACGATAGCGTAATATAGCACCGTAACCCCCAGGTCCTGGATTACCCAGACACGAACCATCGGTGAAAATTTCTACCTGTTTAAGCATCTCTGGTAGACTTCCTGTAATTGAATCGAACTGTAAAACGACAAGTCTGACATAAATGACCGCTATGAGCACTGCAATTACACGCCAGATCGTTCTCGATACCGAAACCACCGGTATGAACCAGATTGGCGCGCACTATGAAGGCCACAAGATCATTGAGATTGGTGCCGTTGAAGTGGTGAACCGTCGACTGACGGGCAATAACTTCCATGTTTATCTCAAACCCGATCGGCTGGTGGATCCGGAAGCCTTTGGCGTACACGGTATTGCCGATGAGTTTTTGCTCGATAAGCCCACGTTTGCCGAAGTAGCCGATGAGTTCATGGACTATATTCGCGGCGCGGAGCTGGTTATCCATAACGCAGCGTTTGATATCGGCTTTATGGACTACGAGTTTTCGTTGCTTAAGCGCGATATTCCGAAGACGAATACCTTCTGTAAGGTCACCGATAGCCTTGCGGTGGCGAGGAAAATGTTTCCCGGTAAGCGCAACAGCCTCGATGCATTATGTGCTCGCTACGAAATAGATAACAGTAAACGAACGCTGCACGGGGCATTACTCGATGCCCAGATCCTTGCGGAAGTTTATCTGGCGATGACCGGTGGTCAAACGTCGATGGCTTTTGCGATGGAAGGAGAGACACAACAGCAGCAAGGTGAAGCAACAATTCAGCGCATTGTACGTCAGGCAAGTAAGTTACGCGTTGTTTTTGCGACAGATGAAGAGCTTGCAGCACATGAAGCTCGTCTCGATCTGGTGCAGAAGAAGGGCGGAAGCTGCCTCTGGCGGGCATAAATACCTGTGAAAGGCGCTAAAAATAGCGAGTTGGGCGATTTTTGCAGCAAACGATTCAAAAGATGAGAAAAATCGTTGACGAAGGCCGAGGCAATCCGTAATATTCGCCTCGTTCCCAAAGGAACACAACACGGAGCGGTAGTTCAGTCGGTTAGAATACCTGCCTGTCACGCAGGGGGTCGCGGGTTCGAGTCCCGTCCGTTCCGCCAATATTCAGAAAGCCTGAGTCAGTGATGATTCAGGCTTTCGTCGTTTTAGCCTTCAGGAGAGTTTGTTGCCCCTGAAGGCAAATAGATATAATCTAAAAAACTGTCACATCATATATAATGACCAGCTATTATAAATTCTGGCCATTTCTGTTATTCCAACGCATCCCATTTCTCCAGTAATTCTGCTGGAATTTCATTTATTACTTCCGAGAAGCGTTTTCCGACCAGACGCTCTGCCTGACGCAACAAGGGAATAGTCGGACTGCTCGGCTCACTATACTCAAACCAGCGGCGTATAACTCTCAAACGTTCCAGCGCATCGTTCCGGTCGCTAATTTGCCTTTGTTCTGCGCAGACCTTTCCGGTCTTTTCAGCAGGTATATCTTCGAGTGGTGCAACATACTCTGCCTGTGCCGTTTCAGTATTATTGATGGAGACATGCTCCGGAAGAACAGCCAATGTTTCCTGTGATGGGATCTCTGGCGTGGTTGATTGCACCGCTCCCGGTAACAGAGTCAGCAGTTGCGTAAGCCGCGAAAAGTCCGGAGCATGGTCATTCAGCATTTTACGCGCATGGCGTTGCAGTCGCTCAGTGTTTTCAGCGGCCTGGCGAAAAGCGTCTAGCGGCAGTACACCGCGAGCTTCCAGATCGGCCAATTGCTGACGTACCGATTCCGGCGCCAGGGCATCCGCCGGGCGTGATGCAGACAACGAGCGTTCCACATCTCGTACCTGGAGGCGCAAAGCGGCATTATTTGACAGCGTAATGCCTCGGATATCCGCCATTACGCCTTCGTGGTCCAGCAACGCCGATAGTGCGTTGCTGCGCGCCACTGCCGCATCTTCGGCGGTGATATCTTCAGTTGCAAGCAGTTGTGGATGGATGGTATCCGGGTACAAGCTGCACAGCGTTTCGAGTTGCGTGAGTGCCTCTGCCAGTCCTCTGGCTCCGGCCTGCTGGATACGGCAGCGCAGTAGAATCACCAGGATTCGGATATCTTTGCTTCGTGTCAGCAGGCGGCGAGCGTCTCGCTCGAGTTCTGCCCAGTTAATGGTTTCCGGCGTACTGACAAAATCGCCATATTGCGCTTCTTCACGCGGTGCAGCGCGGGTGAACAGCAGCAGGTATTCCGGATCATATTCCAGATCCGGGCCACAGGGGCGTTCGGCCGAAATAGGGTCTGACAGAGATGTATCCATTAAATTATCCTTAGTGCGCCAGATAGTGCTCAGGTTCGAAAATCATGCCTGTCACCGGATCGTCGTGCATGGTTTTTCCAGCCCAGGCGGTCCAGCCTAACTGATATGGGCCGCCGGTAACGGCAGGAGGAGCGGCGTGTGGTTTTAGCTGTAGCTCAATTTCCCAGCAGTATTCAAACCCGGTAAAGGCGCGAACCAATTCCGTCAATACGGGCAGGTTGTTGCCGCCAGGCAGGAAGCGTTGATAATCGGCCAGCGTCAGTGGGCCAATCACCAGTCTGAACTTATACTGCATGTCCGGCACGGCCTGACCGATGAGTGCGCCGTTGCCAATGACGGAAGAAAGGGCTGGTGTCCCCAGCCGGGTAATTTCATCATCTGCCACGGGTATCCAGTGCAGGACATATTCCTGTATCCGGAAAGGCACGCCGAAATAGTGCGCCAGCGTGGCAGCCAGCCCGTCTGGATTGCGTGATTCGCGCGCCAGATGAGCCGATGCCGCCAGGCGAACGTGATCCGGTAGCGGGCTGTCTACACTTTCTCGCAAATCTTGCCCGCTGAGGCTGGCGATATAAAAGGCAAATCGGTCATATTTCGGTTTATCCAGACCACCTCCAGCTGACTGGGCGCTGCGCCAGGCCTGATAAAACTGGGTCAGCCAGCGGTGATGAAAAAGGTCAGTAAAACAGGTTAGCGTCGGATCGCGGTAGCTTTCGGTCCGGTTACGCGCCAGTTCGGTGTAGTGCAGCGGCAGCGGGCCATTCGGCCCCCACAGCCCGAGGCTGTACAGACTGACGTGCAGGCGCCCTTCCTGCCAGCTTACACTGGCGATTTCCCGTGGTGCAAAAGTCAGCGCAGGTGTTTGCCCGAGGCGGAATTTTTCCATTCGTGGCTGCCAGGCACTACCTGCAGGGACGGTACACAACTGTACATTCACGCGGCGCATCAGGTTCAGAAAACCGTAACGCCAGGGCATTCCCTGCGCCTGAGTGAAATCGCCGTTCATACACTTCCCCGCTGTCCGGCCCTGACCGGCCAGGTCATAATTTTGCCGCGCTGCATACTGTGCAGCGTCATCTGCGAGAAGGTATTAATGGAAACATGACGGGCGATATAGTGTTCCAGCACCAGGCCGAACAGATACGGGCTGATGCCAGAAAAACCTTCCTCATCCACCGTCAGCTCACAACAGACGCCGCGACCATAGACCAGCAGCCCGGAACCCGGCAGACGGCGGGTGACCGGCGTTGTTTTGCAGCCAATCAGGCTGCGTAGCTGTCGTGATTGCGGACTGTCATGCGCCGGAATAAACAGGTTAAGCAGATCGCGTAGCGCTTGACCGCCAGTACGGTGATCCAGATCGGCCAACGGCAGATAATTAAAGGATAACTGGCGGATCAACCGCCAGGCCATTTCACGTTCCGCCAGTGGATGCTGCGGCGGACGAGGCGGACGAATAAGTCCCACGCCCGCCACCGGGATGGCCGCATCCACGGTCAGATCGTCCCAGCCATTGCGTGCAATAAGGCAGGGGAGATCGCGGTTGGTGACCATGGCCGTGATGGTGATATGGCGCAGATTTTCCGGGTACGGCGCTTCATATTGGTCAACCAGTGACAGGAACACTTCCGATCCCGTATAGGGGGTGCGGGTGCCGTAGCGGCGGGCGTTTTCCGACAACCGACGCGGCTCCCGGCGCAGGGAAAAATAGCGCCCGTGGTTGCCTTCATCGTTATTGCGGGTGTGGTAGAGCGGGCGAAAGGTCATTTTCCGTGTAGTGTCGGTTTCCAGCCCTTCCACTTCCTGGACCGAGAACACCTCATAATCGAGTGGATGGGTCCTGTCCACCACAAGGTGCTGCTCTGTCGAGCTGTGGGTGACGTCGATTCGGGCGGTGACGCGGGGAAAAAGGTTAACAACCGGGGTACAGAACAGGCTGAACTGTGACGCATTTGTCTGGTGGATCAGCCAGTCCGGCGGCAGGTGATTTAGTAAGATCACAATCTCCGCTACGCCGCCGTTAATTTTCTGTAACCCGGCAGACAGACCTGCCGGCGTGAAAAAATAAAAGCGTTCCGGACAGGCAAAATATTCATGCAGCAGGTTATGACCGTGAAATACGTTCCAGGCCAGTGGCAGCAGTCCCTGACCTGGCTCCAGCCCCTCGTAGGTAACTGGCTGTTTCAGATTTACATCCAGTACGCCGTCAAAATGACCCGGAACGCCTGCCAGTGTGGCAATGGAACTGGTATGCAGAAGTTCGAACAGGTGAGAGGCTGTGCGTTCCTCGCCGCAGAGATATAGCGGTAGCCTGTCCAGCCCGGCAAGTTGGCTAAACGTTAGTTCACCGAAGGTGCGCAGGGTAATACGCAGCGCACCGGCGACATGAATGTTGGTAGGTAGGTAGCGATGCAGAGCAGGCATATCCGGTGGAGCTGCAGTCAGGCGCACCTCTTCGATGGTGAGCGGCCACAGCGTCACATCCTGGCTGCTGCGAAACTGGCAGGCGGTACTTTCGCCTTCCGGAATGGCGGAAAAAAAAGCGGTGTCGCGTGGGACGGTGAATCCCTTCGCCAAATCGCCTTCTTCCGGATCGGGATGCAACTGTGCCACGCTCATTGAGGGCGTGGGAGTAACATAATTGGGGCTGACGACCTCCAGCAGGCGCTGGGTGAAACGCGGAAATTCAGCGTCAATTTTAAGCTGCGTACGGGCAGTCAGGAAGCTGAAGGCCTCAACCATCCGCTCCACATACGGATCGGCAATATCCGTTCCCTGCATTCCCAGCCGGGCGGCGACTTTGGGATGACGTTCGGCAAATTCGGCTCCCGTTTCACGCAGGTAGCTCAATTCGCGGTTATAGTATTCCAGTAGCCGTGGATCCATCGGTCACCCTCTATATTAAAAAAACGTAATGCGGCTCTGTTCCATATCCAACGCGCTGCGTACCCGGAATGCCGTCGGATACGGCTGCGTAAGGATTTCGCCACGAATTTCAAACTGTAATGTGTTATGGCCACTCTGGCGTTGTTCATCCTGTAGTGGAATTATTTGCAGGGTGGATGCTTTCAGCCGGGGTTCAAATCGAGTAATCGTGCGTAAAATAGCCCTGCGGATATCGTCCCACTTGTGTTCATACAGAAAGCTGCCTGCCAGTGGAGGCAGGCCGTAGTTCAGAACAGAAGCTGCCGCCTCTGGGTAACGAGTGGCATCAATATCATCTTCATGACTGACGGTGTTGAGTAAAAATGACAAATCCCGGCGGATGATCTCCTTGAACTGGACTGAACTGACGCTGATATCGTGATCGCGCTTCTGCTGCGGGGCATCGTCACACAGTCGATCAAACAATGTAGGCATCAGGTGGTTGCTTTGGCGCAAACGAGAGGCGCTCATGCGTCACTGCTTTCGGGTGTATTAAAGGTACAAGAGGTCATATCCAGCAGGCTGATATCGCCGTGGCTGGTGAGCCACATTTTTTGTCCTAACGCCGTAACCAGAGTTTCTCCAGGCCCATCCTGCCAGGTGGTTTCCCGGCACAGACGCAAGGTATCAGCAGCGCTTTCAGAACCACTGTAGCGAGAAAACAGCCAGGCGCTGTGTGTGTCGCCGTTGTGAAGTGTGATATTGACGGGTTTCCAGATTAGATCTGTCAGATTAGCCGGCAGGGGGGATTTCAGTGAACGAATTTGCGAAAATGGCAGCCAGATATACACGCCACCAGCGACCAGTTCCAGCACCGGGCTGGTACGCGAGTCACTGTCGCTTATCCAGTCGAATACGCCGCCATTCCACTGCCCGGTGGTGTCTGTTATAGCTTCAAGCGCGTGGCTGCGGTTGGCATCGGCTTCCTGCACTTCGCCGCGGGCGTTACAGGCGAGAGCAGCCAGTAAATCCTCCATCCAGGCGAGTGGTGGGAGAATAAAACCGGGACGCTGTTCGCCCTGAAAGCAGGAGTGACGGTATATTTCACAGCGGATCAGCTCGCCAAATACCTGTGCCTCGCGAGCATAATTGGCGTCCACTCGGGCGCACAGTTGAATTTGTTGCAGCGCCCGCGACCAGTCACCGATTGCGCACAATAACTGAAACAGGCTGTGCCGACGTGAAGCCTGTGCCGGGTGCATCTTTACCTGGTGTTCCGCCAGTTGAATGCTCTCTGCCACGGAATAGTCTCGCAGCAGCGCCGACAAGGTAGCCGGTAGCACGTTATTGTTTGTCATGAGTGATATCTCCGTGTTGTGCCGGGTTTATCCGGTAATGGCTGTCAATGCCGATGACACGGTGCTCTCGCTGCGTCAGATCGGGCAGAATGGCGTTATGCACTGCCTCCGGTTTGTATTCAGGAGAAAGCAGATGCAGGATATCAGGAGGAGTCTTTTTGGTAGGCCAGGTAGTTTCTCCTTCACCGGTGGCATCCAGTACATCGAGAATAGCGTCAATACTTAACCCGCCAGTGACCATATCCTGTAATGTATCGGCTTCAGTGACCAGATCACGCAATGAAGACAACTCCTGCGTGCCACCCTCTCCATTAAGGGGGAAAGGATCGGCATGACGATGAATATCTTGTTCAGGAGACAACAACGCCTGTCGGTATTCCTGATAAAGCAAGGTTAGTGGGGTATCTGAATCTGGGGTGCCTTCAGTAGCGACTGCGCCATGAACCGGAATAATATCGAACGGATTTTGCTGCTGCTGTTGTTGTTGTCGAAACCAGTCGAGATCGAGATATTCGGTTGTTGTTTCAGGCGAAATGACAGGCTGCAGTGCCGTTTTTTTCTCGCATGGATCAGGAGACATCGGATTGTCCCGGACAAGACACCAAGAAGATAACCCCCATTCAATCAGGTCCCCTTCATTCAGGCGCATACGGTGATGTGGCTCCACAATCAGGTCATTTACCGTGCAACAATATTCATCGGACAGATTGATTATCCACCATGCCTCTTCGTGGCGAGTCAGGCTGAGAGCAATCTTTGTATCCTCCTCCACATCAAAAACAGGGCTCCATGGCGCTTTGACTGTGAAGATAATCTGTGTTCCTGCAGTGGCGTAAATGGTGCCATCGGTAACTCCGTGCCCCTGTATTTTTTGCAGTCCCCAGGTAATATTTTGTTTCATTACGTATCACTGTATAGAGTGTTTTTTTAATAGAGTAATTATTTATATTTTTTAGATAAGTAACGCTGATTAATTTGCTTTATCAATATTAATTTTCTCGTAAATATATAATGGTGATTATTGCTGATATATATTCATTATATGAATTCAATTAACTTTTTGTATTGAAAATCATCATGAAAAAGATACTAACCGTTATATTACATTGCATTCTGTGATATGCATCATTGTTTCAATCTGAGATTTTGATAATTCTATTAATTAGAAATCTTAATCGGTACATTTATATTTATGTATCATTTATATGTTTTTACATCATTAGGTGTAACAGATGGACACTCCTGTTTCACGCAGTGCGCTATACGGAAAGCTAACAAGACCTTTATTTCGGTCTTTAGAATCTGCGACAACGTTCTGTAAATTGCGCGCTAACCCTTATGTCGAACTGATACATTGGTTGCATCAGCTAATACAACAACCAGAGAATGATATTCACAATGTACTTCGACATTACCAAATAACATCTTCTGATGTTGAGACGGCGTTAATTCAGCAATTGAATATATTACCTTCCGGCGCGAGTGTAATTAGCGATTTTTCCCACCACATCGATCTTTCTGTTGAGAAAGCCTGGATGTTGGCAAGTATCCGCTTTGGTGATCAAAAAATTCGTAGTGGTTGGTTACTACTTGCCTGGTTAACCACACCAGAATTATATCGAGTGTTAAAAAAGATCTGTGCGCCACTAGCTGCGCTGCCGGTAGATGAATTGTTAGATACTCTTCCATCTTTAATCACATCATCTCCTGAAATAACAGAAATGCCATATGACGGTTCGGATTTGAATTCTGCTGTTCCGGGGGAAGCAAGTCAGGTATTTCCGAGCGAATCAGCCGGGAGCAAATCCGCATTGGCGAAATACTGCCAGGACATGACAGCACTGGCGCGTGAAGGTGGTATCGATCCGGTCACCGGTCGCGGGCACGAGATCCGTACCATGACGGATATTCTACTGCGTCGTCGCCAGAATAATCCCCTGCTAACCGGTGAGGCCGGCGTTGGGAAAACGGCAGTGGTGGAGGGATTCGCGCTGGCGATTGTTAAGAGTGAAGTGCCGCCTTCATTGCGTAATGTACGGCTGCTGTCGCTGGATGTCGGGGCGTTGCTAGCCGGGGCGTCCATGAAGGGCGAATTTGAATCCCGTCTGAAGGCGCTGCTGGCAGAAGCTGCGCGCTCACCGCAGCCGGTGATTTTGTTTGTCGATGAAGTTCACACCCTGGTGGGCGCTGGTGGTTCATCCGGTACAGGTGACGCCGCCAACCTGCTGAAACCGGCGCTGGCGCGCGGCAGCCTGCGCACCATCGGCGCAACCACCTGGAGTGAGTACAAACGGCATATTGAGAAAGATCCAGCATTGACCCGGCGTTTTCAGGTGTTACAGGTCGCAGAGCCGGAAGAGGTTGCTGCTGTTGAGATGGTCCGCGGGTTAGTCAACACGCTGGAAAAACACCATGACGTCCTGATCCTTGATGAGGCCGTGCGCGCCGCTGTACAGCTTTCTCACCGTTACATTCCGGCCCGGCAGCTACCGGATAAGGCCATTAGTCTGCTGGATACGGCGGCGGCCCGTGTGGCGTTGTCGCTCCATACCCCGCCTGCGAAAGTCCAGTATTTGCGTCAGCAGCTCAACGCTGCCGAACTGGAGCGGGAGTTGTTATTAAAGCAGGAAAAAATGGGTATCCGCGCAGAGCGGGGCGACACACTGGCGACACGGATCGCATCATTGAATACAGACCTTTCTGACACCGAAGAGCGCTGGCAGCAGGAACTGGAGTTGGTTCATACCTTACAAAAACAACGTTCAGCAGAACCTGACGAGCATGACGAAACCGCGTTGCAACAGTCGGAAGTGGCATTAAGAGGTTGGCAGGGCGAAAACCCCGTCGTTTTCCCGGAAGTCAATGCGGCAGTAGTCGCCGCCATTGTCTCCGACTGGACCGGTATTCCCGCCGGCCGCATGGTGAAAGATGAGGCCAGCCAGATTCTGGAACTACCCGCACGTCTGGCGCAGCGTGTTACCGGACAGATGGACGCGCTGGCACAGATTGGCGAGCGAATCCAGACCGCGCGGGCTGGTTTAGCTGATCCGCGTAAACCAGTAGGGGTATTTTTACTTGCCGGGCCGTCTGGTGTCGGTAAGACCGAAACCGCGCTGGCGTTGGCGGAATCTATCTATGGTGGTGAGCAGAACCTGATCACCATCAATATGAGCGAGTTTCAGGAGTCGCACACCGTCTCCACGCTGAAGGGGGCTCCGCCCGGCTACGTGGGCTATGGCGAAGGTGGCGTGCTGACGGAAGCCGTACGCCGTCACCCCTGGAGTGTGGTGCTGCTGGATGAAATTGAAAAAGCCCATCACGACGTACACGAGTTGTTCTACCAGGTATTCGATAAAGGAGCGATGGAGGACGGCGAAGGTGTTCACATCGATTTCAAAAATACCACGTTATTGTTGACTACTAATGCTGGGGCAGAACTTATCAGCCAACTCTGTGAGGATCCGGCGCTGATGCCCGATTCGGCAGGGTTAAAAGAGGCGTTAATGCCAGAGCTACGCAAACACTTCCCGGCGGCTTTCTTGGGGCGTGTGACGGTTATTCCTTATTTACCGCTGGATGAGACGGCGCGTGGCGTTATTGCCCGTCTGCATCTCGATAGGCTGAAAGATCGAATGGTGGAGCAGCATGGTGTTTCACTGGTGTATGGCGATGAACTGATTACGCATATTGTGTCGCGCTGCCCGATGCACGAAACCGGCGCTCGTTTGCTCATCGGCTATATCGAACAACATATCCTCCCACAACTGTCCCGTTACTGGTTGCAGGCGATGACAGAGAAAACTGCCATCACGCAAATCCGCATTCGTGTTGATGACGATGAACAGGTTATTTTTGAAACGGATTAATGGAGCATCCTTATGGCAAAAGAATTAAGTGGTGCACTGTGGGTCAGTCGCTTTACTGGAAGTTCTTCCACCAATGATTTGCAGGGAGCTTTTCGTGCATCGGTTGATAATTTCTTGCGCGCGTCTGGTAATGCGCATTCAAGGGGCCGTATTTCTGCAACATATCGTCCTCCTGCCAGAGCATATCTCATGCACGGGTCAATTGATGGACATTAAATATGACTTTTCGTTATTCGGCGTTGTGGACATTTCTGTTAATGATGTTCGCTTTCTGTGTTCAGGGGGAACCGCCTTTACCACAGGATGTGCAGCATTTTCTGAGTGATGCGGAAATGTGCCAGCATCTTGCTGGTGAATGGGACAGTTCTTTACCAGAGAAGGATAAAAGAGACATCGAAAAGGGGGTTGATACCTGGTGTCCTCCGGCGAAGAAATCACTCCCTGTGCTGCGGGAAAAGTACAAAGAAAACAAAGAGATTATAAAAATACTCTCTGCGTATGATTTTTAAACTGTACCGTCGGACCACTCCCCTGGTGTCGTCGGCTGACTGATAAGGAAATGAAGGATTATGGCTATCAACAATAGCGCGCAGAAGTTTATTGCCCGCAACCGAGCGCCCCGAGTGCAGATTGAGTATGACGTTGAGATTTACGGCTCCGAGAAAAAAATCGAGCTGCCGTTTGTCATGGCAGTGCTGGCCGATCTGGCCGGTAAACCACGTGAAGAGCTGCCATCGGTCACCGACCGTAAATTCCTTGATATTGATATCGATAACTTTAATGAACGTATGAAAGCCATCGCGCCGCGCGTGGCGTTTGCTGTCCCCAATACGCTGACGGGCGAAGGGCAGTTAATGGTCGATATCACGCTGGAGAATATGGACGATTTCTCGCCTGCGCAGATTGCCCGTAAGGTGGATGCCCTGAACCAGCTGCTGGAAGCACGTACTCAGCTTGCCAACCTGCAAACCTACATGGATGGTAAAGCGGGAGCAGAAAATCTGATCAACAAACTATTACAAGACCCGACGTTACTGAAAGCTCTGGCCAGCGCGCCAAAACCTGTCGTTCAACAGGAAAGTGTCTTATCAGGTGAAACGGGAACAGCAGACTAACTGCGATTTTATTAAGGAACTTTCATGGTAAACGATACTCTTCTGGCGACTGGCGACCTCTCTGCTGCGCAAACCACTGCCTATCAGGAAACGGAATTTGATTCGCTGCTGGATAAAGCCTTCCGTCCCAAGACTCCTCAGGCTGCAAAGGCAGTTGAGGCGGCAGTTCAGACGCTGGCCCAACAGGCTCTGACAAATACGGTCACTGTTAGTGATGATGCTTATAAAAGTATTGCTGCAATTATTGAGCAGATCGATTTCAAATTAACTGAGCAGATCAAACTAATCCTGAGTCATCCGGAATTTCAGAAACTGGAGTCCTCCTGGCGTGGGATGGAACATTTGGTTTACAACACCGAAACCGATGAAAAATTAAAAATCCGCTTTATGAACCTTTCGAAGGATGAATTGCGGAAAAATATGAAGCGTTACAAAGGGATCGCGTGGGATCAAAGCCCCATGTTCAAAAAGTTGTATGAGGCCGAATATGGGCAGTTAGGCGGAGAACCTTACGGTTGTATTATTGCGGATTATTATTTTGATCACACACCACCGGATGTGGATCTGCTCGGCTCCATTGCCAAAGTGGCAGCCTCAGCCCATGCGCCGTTTATTGCCGGGGCCTCTCCGTCAGTGTTACAGATGGACTCCTGGCAGGAACTGGCTAATCCGCGTGACCTGACCAAAATTGTGACCCAAAACCTCGAATACGCACCGTGGAACTCGCTGCGAAAAAGTGAGGATTCTCGCTACATTGGCCTGACGATGCCACGTTTTCTCTCCCGTTTGCCTTATGGTGCGAAAACAAACCCTGTCGATGAGTTTGATTTTGAAGAAGATGCAGATGGCGCAGACCACAGCAAATATGTCTGGAGCAATGCCGCCTATGCAATGGGTGTAAATATCAACCGTTCTTTCAAACATTACGGTTGGTGTACGTTGATCCGTGGTGTGGAATCTGGTGGAGCGGTGGAAAATCTGCCCTGTCATACCTTCCCGACCGATGACGGCGGCGTGGATATGAAATGCCCGACAGAAATTGCCATCTCTGACCGTCGTGAAGCTGAACTGGCGAAAAATGGTTTTATCCCACTTATCCACCGTAAAAACTCTGATTACGCAGCCTTTATTGGCGCGCAGTCTCTGCAAAAACCGCAAGAGTATTACGATCCGGACGCAACGGCCAATGCCAATCTCTCAGCTCGTTTGCCATATCTGTTCGCCTGTTCACGGTTTGCGCACTTCCTCAAATGTATCGTGCGCGACAAGATCGGCTCGTTCAAAGAGCGTGAAGATATGCAGCGCTGGCTCAATGAATGGATCATGAACTACGTTGATGCCGATCCGGTGAACTCCTCGCAGGAAACCAAAGCTCGCCGCCCGCTGGCAGCTGCCGAAGTGGTGGTGGAAGAGGTGGAGGGGAATCCGGGCTATTACGACGCCAAATTCTTCCTGCGCCCGCATTTTCAGCTTGAAGGGTTAACAGGATCACTGCGTCTGGTGACAAAACTGCCGTCAGTAAAACAGGGTAATGCCTGATTTTTATGAATATTTTAATGAATGATGCCGGGTAATACTCTGGGGGATATATGGCATATGTTTATGGACTGGTAGATTCATTGCAGGGCACTGACATGGTGGGAATGGCGGGGGCAGGAGACAGAAAGGAATGTGTGTTCTTAGTTCAGGTATATGCACATGTGGGGAATACTGGAGCCTGGAAGCAGGGGCAAAAGGTTTTTGGGGATAAATCGATCCCCAGAGGAACAGCAATTGCCACTTTTGTTAACGGAAAGTATCCCTCGAGGCAGAATGAGCATAAGCATGCCGCTTTCTATCTGGAACAGGATAGTCAGTATATTTATGTTATGGACCAGTGGACAGGTAAAACCACGAAAGTCTCTGCACGCCCTATTTCCCGAAAAGGTGGAATGCGCAGCGATGGAACATATCCTGATGCCAGTAATAATGCGGAAGCTTTTTATATTATTGAGTAGAGGATAGATTCAATGGGGACACGTTTTATTTTTTCTCTGTTGTTGGGTTTTATGTTGTTTTATTCACAATTTGTTACTGCGTGGGAAGTCAGTTGCCCCGTGTTTATCAATATAAAATCCTCAACAACAGTACTGGAGCCAGATATATCTGCATCGTGGCAGAGATCTTCCCGCTATGAACCCCGTCTGTGGTTGGACGGGGTAGGGATGTCGCAGGGAAAACCTGAAAATCGGGTGGATCTAAAACCAGAGACAGAGACAATAAAGGGTGAAACCAGGCAAATATGGGATACCACAATGGCCAGTAATCAGAATAGTGAACGTTACTGGGTTTCCTGTATTTATAACCATGGACAGGTTTGGTTATCACAACCGGTCCCTGCATTGGCGACACAGTGCCAGGCATCTTCTTTGCCGGGGCAGCGGGTACCAGGAGAGTCATCGGTATCTGTGACATGTAAATAGAAGTAATACATTCATTTTGTGAATTAATGACGTGCCGGTATCTCATTACCGGAAATTATATAGCCTTCTATTCTTCTGAAATTAAGGAGAGGGGGGGCTGTACGGCCATGGTTTACCTGAATTCATATGCGAAGATAAACCAGGGATTATTTTAAGTAATTCTTAATAAGGAAATGAAAATGGCTTATGATATTTTTCTGAAAATTGACGGCATTGACGGCGAGTCAATGGATGACAAACATAAAAATGAAATTGAGGTGCTGAGCTGGCGCTGGAATATCCACCAGGAGTCCACCATGCACGCAGGTAGCGGTCTGGGATCCGGCAAAGTCTCCGTGACTAACCTGGAGTTTGAACATTACATCGATCGCGCTAGCCCGAACCTGTTCAAATACTGCGCCTCTGGTAAGCATATTCCGAAGTCCATCCTTGTCATGCGCAAAGCAGGCGGCAATCCGCTGGAATACCTCAAATATACCTTCACTGACCTGATTGTGGCTGTTGTTTCCCCCAGTGGTAGTAAGGAGGGTGAGATCGCCTCCCGCGAGAGAGTCGAACTCTCTTTCAGCACCGTGAAGCAGGAATACGTGGTGCAGAACCAGCAGGGTGGCAGTGGCGGCACTATCACGGCAGGTTACGATTTCAAAGCTAACAAAGAAATTTAAGCAATATTTTCCCGGCCAGGTATATAGCCTGGCCGGTTTTTATTATTTGATTTTAAAGGAAATTACAGTGAATAAATGGCGTAACCCCGGTGGGTGGTTATGTGCGGTAGCTTTGTCTTTTGTCTGCCTGCTTTCCGGGTGCAGCATTGACAGCGACGATGTGCCGGAGCTGATGTCACAAAGACTCGATCTGGTGGTTAAGGCTTCCGATAAGGTGAATCCTGACAATCAGAAAAAAGCCGCGCCCATAGAGATACGCGTTTATGAACTGAAAAATGATGCAGCTTTCATAGCGGCGGACTGGTGGTCCCTTCAGGACAATGACAAAGCTGTTCTTGCCGATGATTTACTCCACCGCGACAGCTTTATCTTGCGCCCGGGCGAGGAGAAAAAGCTGCGTCGTGCTCTCAATAAAGAAACCATGGCACTGGGGATCCTCGCCGGCTATCGCAATCTGGGAAAATCAGTCTGGCGGGCCACGTATAAAATTCCTGATCCCCCGGAAAAAAGCTGGTACAGCCGCTTTATGCCGAAGAAAAAAGTCGAACTGGATGCCGGTATAGAGCAAAGCGCTATAGTGATTAAAGAACGGGATGAGTAAATTATGAGTTGGAATAACCGTGTGGTCTGGAGTGAAGGACAATTTTTGCTGCCACAGATGTTTCAGCAGCAGGAACGCTATCTGGAACATATCATTCATTACCGCAGTTTGCCGCTTTCGCCTTTTTTCTGGGGCTTCAGTGAATACGGCATTGATAGTGAGGCGCTGAACATCGGAAAACTGGTACTCACGAAGGCTTCCGGAGTGTTTGCCGACGGTACGCCGTTTAATGCGCCGGGTCACACACCACTACCGCCGCCTCTGACCATCCTACCAGAGCACCTTAACCAGTTGATTTATCTGGCAGTGCCAATACGTACGCCGAACAGTGAAGAAACCAGCTTCGGCAATAACCCGGAATCACTGGCACGCTTTTCGGTGCATGAAAATGAAATCCGCGATGCCAACTCTCTGGGGCGCGGCGCACAACTGTTGCAACTTAGCCACCTGCGCCTGCGACTGTTGCCGGAAAAGGCGGTGACAGATGCGTGGATCGGTTTGCCCCTGACGCGCATTACGACGATACATCCTGATGGACGCATCGAGCTTGACAACGATCTGATCCCGCCGGTGGCAAATTACCAGGCAAGCACACTGATATGTACGTGGCTATCGTGGATCAACGATTTGATAAAAATGCGCGCAGATTCACTGGCGCAACGGTTGACGGGCAGCGATAAACACGGCCATGAGGCGGCAGAGGTATCGGATTACCTGCTTCTGCAAATTCTCAATCGTTTCGGCCCCTTACTGATTCATATGGCGAAAACGCCGCTGTCGCCGGAAGTGCTCTATCGGAACCTGTGTGAACTGGCTGGGGAACTCTCTACCTACGTGCGGCCACAGACGCGCCGTCCGGAAGAATATAAAGAATATAAGCACCTGACGCCCTATGCCGGGCTGAAATCGGTAGTGGATGAGGTGCAGTACCTGCTGAATGCTGTGCTGATCCGCGGAGCGCAGCGAATCACTCTGGAGGAGGGAACTTACGGTATTCTCAATGCGGTGGTTGAGCCTTCCGAACTGTCAGATTTCAGCTCATTAGTGTTGGCGGTGAAGGCGCATATGTCCGCAGACACCTTACTGCAACATTTTTCGGCCCAGACCAAAATAGGGCCGTCCGAACGCCTGCCGGAATTGATTCGCTCGCACCTGCCGGGTCTTGCTTTACAGGTATTGCCGGTGCCGCCGCGTCAGATCCCGTTCCAGGCTGGCTACATCTATTACGACATCCGCCGCGACAGTGTGCTGTGGGAACATATCGCCCGCTATGGCGGTATGGCGATGCACACCGCCGGAGAATTTCCGGGGCTGGAGTTGGAGTTGTGGGGAGTTCGCGATAAATGACCGACGAGATTCTGACGCCACCTGCGGTGAATACCCTGTCATTCCAGCCATCAGTGGGTGGCACAAAGTCGCCTGATAATGACATCCAGGACAGTCTTCGTGGGGAAGATATAAAGGTGGTGGTTGAAGATGGCCCGGATATGAAGCTTCGTCTGGCCGAAATTACTGCTGCCGTGAATCCTCTACTGGCAGCGGCCAGCCCGTTGCTATGCGCACTGGCGCAAATGCCCCGCGAACTTTCCCCTGGTTTTGTCGAACATTACCGTGTCCTACTGGAGCGTGAAGTTCGTAGATACCAGACGCTGTGTGATCAGGCAAACCTGCGGCGCGAACATGTGCTGGCGGTGCGCTATTGCCTGTGTACGTCGCTTGACGAAGCAGCCAACAACACCACCTGGGGGCGTCGTGGTGTTTGGGCTGGAAAAAGCCTGCTGGTTACTTTTCATGGCGAAAGTGAAGGCGGCATCAAGCTATTTCAGATAATTGGGCGTCTGGCCGCAAGTTTCCAGGAGCACAGCGATGTGCTGGAAATCATATACCACATTCTGGGGCTGGGTTTTGAAGGCCGCTACAGCGTTCGGCCCGACGGGCGTAAGCAACTGGACGATATCCGTCAGCAACTGTTGACCCAATTGGTCCAGCGCCGCGATCCGATAACGCCGACGCTCTCACCGGGGTTTACCGGTGCCGTCAGCGGACGGATGCGGCGGATGCGCCGGATGCCGGTCTGGCTGAGTGCAGGAATAGCTCTGTTGGTGATGCTGACGGTATTTGGCCTTTATAGCCACCGGATGGATCTCGCCACAGAAACCGTACAGCAACGTATCGACGCCATAGGTAAACACCTGCCGCCACCGCCCGTTCCGGTGCACAAACTGCGGCTGAAAATCCTGCTGGCGAACGAAATCGCGCGTGGCCTGCTAACGGTTGAGGAAGATGAGCACCACAGTCGGGTGGTATTCCGTGGCGACACGATGTTTGTACCGGGGCAGAAAACCGTGAATGACACGTTGCGCCCGGTGATTGATAAGGCCGCGCGGGAGATTGCGCGTGTGGGCGGTGCCGTGACGGTGACCGGACATACCGACAGCCAACCGATCCACTCCGCTGATTTCCCGTCCAACCAGGTGTTGTCGGAAAAACGTGCGGCAGAAGTAGCTTCGCTGCTGACATCTGGTGGCGTTCCGGCTAGCCGAATTCGGGGTGTCGGTAAAGGGGATACTATGCCGGTGGCTGATAATAGTACTAAAACTGGACGAGCGCAGAATCGCCGGGTGGAAATTCTGGTGGTGGAGTGAATTAATAATGGAAAAGCTAGAGTGTAATGCGTCTAACCATTCGCCAGTGTGGGGAGTAACAGAATTTATATTCTGGAAACTGGCGCCTAAAAAATGGGGGGGAGGCGTAGCATTTGGGCGTTATTTTAAAGATGGTTGGGTGAAGCATAACTGTCTTTTGATCAATGCAGCTGCAAATGCCTGGCATTTACCTGCCCCCTTACTTGCTGGAGTTTGTTGGATTGAAGTAGGGGGAGATCCTCAGATTATAGACACGCTGGCATTTGAATTTCGTGCTATGAGTTGGAGTGGGCCTGAATGGGTTGATGAACATATCACAATCGCTTCGAAACCAGAAAAAACTTCTTTTGGTGCGGTGAGTATGCAATTGCGAACTGCAGCCAGAACACTCGGGCTTGATGAGACTAAAATGGACAACTCTCAGTTGCGTGAGCTGGCAAATTGTCTCCAGCATGATGTGTTTAATATACAATTAGCTGCAAGACATCTTTATCAATTGGCTGAAAAAGATGGTTTTCAGGTATCCTTACCTCACCTGACAAAAGAACAAATAAGAATTATTGGAGCTCGTTATAATCGGGGTGTTTCCCTTAGTCTGGAAAAAATAAAGGAAGATACCAGCTATGGCGATTTTATTATAAATAACTGGTTACATTTCTCTAGTTTATTAATAACTATCTGGAAGTCTTCATGAGAAAAATAATTCAGATATCAGGGTGGTTATTATTTATTATGGGATTGGTCACTATCATGCTTTTTTCCGGGAGTGAGTACCAGTGGATGCAGGATATGGACCCTTCAATAACAGCATTACCTCAGGGAAATGGAAATAGAGATGTAATCAGAAAATTAATTTATTCTATTTCAGTGGCTATTCAGATTGTTCTTTATTTTCTTTCAGTATCGCGTACAGGAAAGGGGGTTTCAGCCCTGGGCATTTTGCTATTACTGATTATCGCATGGAGTTCTGAACAATAATGCAAAAATTTCTCAGTATGCTGTTTTCTCGCCGCGCGCTGGCCATTGTTGGCGTGGTGATGCTGGCGTTGCTGATCTGGTTTATTGGGCCGCTGGTGGCGTTTGACACCCTGCATCCGCTCGCGTCCGTGGGAAGTCGGGTAGTCACCATCGTTCTGTTACTGATGTTCCTCGCACTGTGGCTGGTTAACTGGTCTATGAGCATCATTGGCATTACGGTTCTGTGCCTGGTTATCGGCTTTGTCTCACCGTTGCTGGCCTTCGGTGATGTTCATCCATTTGCGCCGCTGTGGCTGCGTCTGACGCTTATCGGCCTGATCCTTCTGTCTTATGCGCTGTATGGCCTGTACCGGCTGTGGCGAGCGCTGCGTCTGGATGAACAACTGCTACGCCGTTTCCTGCATCCGCGTGGGGAAGACGTACCTGTGGCAGGGGAAATTAAAGCCGACCTGCGTACCGTCAGCCATATTGTCACTCGCGCCATCCGGCAACTGAAACAACTGCGCGTAGACCTGCCCGGCTGGCGTAAAGTCATGGAAGGAAAGCGTTTTCTGTACGAGCTGCCGTGGTTTATGGTTATCGGCAGCCCCGGCGATGGTAAAACCACCGCGCTGCTTAACACCGGGCTACAGTTTCCGCTGGCGGAGCAGATGGAGCAGACCGCGCATATCCTCACCGTGCCGGGCGGCGGCACGCTGCACTGCGACTGGTGGTTTACCAACGAGGCGGTGCTTATCGACACCGCCGGGCGCTATGCCCGCCACGATGATGGCGGTGAAATCAGTGCAACCCAGCGCAACGCAGGGGAATGGCAGGGCTTTCTGGGGCTGCTGCGCAAACACCGTCCTGGAGCGCCGCTGAACGGCGTTATCCTGACGCTAAACGTGGCGGATCTGACCGCGCAGTCCCCGGCGGAACGACTGGCTGCCTGTGCGGCTCTGCGTGCGCGGCTGGCTGAACTGCGTGAGACGCTGGGTATTCGTTTCCCGGTTTATCTGGTTGTCACTAAGATGGATCTGCTGCCGGGCTTTACGGAGTATTTCCGTGGGCTGACCAGTCACCTGCGCGCCCAGGTTTGGGGCTTCACCCTGCCATACAGCCGCAGGCGTCACGCCAGCGATCCGCAGTCGTTGCATGCGCTCTGTGGCCAGGAACTGGCAAATCTGACGCTGCGGCTGGATCAGGGGCTGGATACCCGGTTGCAGGAAGAGTACGACCTTAAAAGCCGTCAACGGCTCTACCGCTTTCCGCGCGAATTTTCCGCGCTGGGCGCGCCGCTGCTGGAAGCCATTGAACAAATTTTTCTCGATTCAAAATTTGACGCCACCCAGCTTAACAACACCCTACGCGGCGTATTTTTTACCAGCGCCGCACAGGCGCAGGCAGACGCGGTGGCCGATCAGACGGGCATCTGGCAGCGCTTTGTCCGGGCGATCAAAGGGAAAGTGGAGTCACCTTCTCATACCTTACCGGACGGCAACCGCAGCTATTTTCTGCATGATCTACTGACCCAGTTTATCTTCCGTGAAGCACACCTGGTGGAGCCGAATCTTCAATGGGCCTGGCGTTATCGCCTGCTGCGTACTGGCGGGCATCTGCTGGTACTAGCGTTGGCTTTCTGGTTGTGGCAGGGAATGCAGGGCAGCCAGCAGGGTAACAGCGGCTATCTGAATGAAATCGCCAGCAGGACGGTCCAACTGGATGGTGACGTCAAAGCCTATACCGGAAAACCTGCTATGCAGCCTGTCCCAGTCCTGTTGAACCAGGCGCGGGCGCTCTCTGCCTGGCCGGGGCTGGACCCGGACTCACCGCCGTTGGTCTGGCGTTATGGTCTTTACAGCGTTCCGCCAGTGATGGAGAGCGTGGCATCCTTGTATGACCGCCTGCTGGACCAACTCCTGTTGCCGCCACTGGTGAAGCGCATGGAATATGTGCTTTCAGATGCCATTGCTCGTCAGGACAGCAAAGCCGCGTATGACGCTCTGCATGTTTATCTGCTGCTGAATCTTGATAAAGACCACGAGGACAAATACAACGCAGCGGAGATCCACACCTGGGTACTGAACGATCTGGAAAACCGCGATAGCGTGGCGGAGTTCGGCGGCCGTGCAGGGGTGCTGGAACATATCGACGCCCTGTTTGACGGCAGCCGCGTGGTGCATTCGCCTTATGACAAAGATGAGGGACTGATCCGCATGGCGCGGGCTTTCCTTGACGGTCATACCAGCACCGAGCGTATCTATACTCGAGCCCTGGCTTCCATGGAGAGCGAAGCACCGCAGGAGTTTTCGCTGGTTCGCGCGGTGGGCGCGGATGCGGGGACGGTTTTTGTCCGCACGGATGGCGCGCCGCTGGATAGGGGCGTGCCCGGCATCTTTACTCGCGAAGGCTACCGGGAACTGTTCGACAAACGGCTGTCGGAGTTTGTCGCCTCCGCATCAGCGGACGACGCTTGGGTAATGGGCCGGGAAAACGCGCAAAAAAAAACGACTGATATTGTGATGAGCCAGTTGCCGGGGCAGGAACTCCCTGTTACCCGTGAGGTACGCCGCCTGTACCTGGCTGAATATGCCCGCCACTGGCAGGATTTTCTGGCTAGTATTCACAGCATCAACAGTGCCGGCGAAGACAGTAGTCCCGGACTGGCGTATGACCTTCAGGTGCTTCGCACACTGGCCTCGCCTGACTCACCTCTGATGCGCCTGAGTAAAGCGGTGGTGGAGCAGACCACGCTGGTACCGCCGCTGGATGCGCAGGCCAGACAAAAACAGATGGCCCAGCGCGCGCAGGACCGGCTCTCCGGTAATGCGGGAAAAGCAGTGCAGACGGCAAAGCTGTTGCAGGATATCCACCCGGAAGAGCGGCTGGAAAAATCGCTGGTGGATGACCGTTTCGCCGCTCTGCGAGAAGTGGTTTCCGGGCGGACGGACAGTGGACAGGGGGGCGGGGCGCCGCAGTTAAATTCGCTGCTGACGATGCTCAATGAGTATTACACCCAGCTCACTATCGCCGACAGTGCATTGGCCGCGAGCACATTACCGGGCCGCATTTCGGCGGCGGAGAAACTACAACTGGAAGCGGCAAAACTGCCCGCACCGCTGAAAAATATTCTGCTGGAGCTCACGCAGCAGGGAACGCGAAAGATCAACGCCGGCACCGGTGAAGTGCTGAACGCGCAGATGGAAGCGGTGATCGGCGATGAGTGCCGTGATGCCATTGACGGGCGCTACCCCTTCACCGACAGCCCGCAGGAAGTCAGCGCGGACGATTTTAACCGTATCTTTGCTAGCGGCGGTGTGCTGGATGCCTTCTGGACGAAGCAACTGGCCCCGCTGGCGGATACCGCCAGCAACCCGTGGCGCTACAAACCGACCGAAGGCAACATGACCTTACAGGGACCGGACCTGATGCCATTTCAGGAGGCGAAACAGATCCGCAGCGTTTTTTTTAATGGGGAAGGCGGGAAAAAGTTTTCCTGGGCGATGCAGGTCCGCGTCGTGGATATGGACCCTGCAATCACTGAACTGGTGATTGATATCGACGGCCAGGTGCTGCGTTACGCTCATGGCCCGGTCAGGCCGCTAAAAGTGAACTGGCCGGGGCCGCGCAACGGCTCAATGGCAGAAATCACCGCCAGCCCGCGCATTCGCCAGGACACCTCAACGCTACTGACTAATGGACCGTGGGCGCTGTTTCACCTGCTGGATGCGGGTAAGTCGCAGGAGACGGCGGTACGGGGAACACAGCAGGTGGAGTATAACTTCGACGGGCGGCGGGTGGTGCTGGAAATCACCGCCGGACGGGATTTTGACCCGGTGGATCGCGAGCTGCTGCAAAACTTCAGTTGCCCTACGAGGATTCTCTGATGCGCCGTGCTACGGCAGTATCGGCTCCGGCGATGTTTGGCAGACTACCGGATCAGCGGGACTATGTACGCTGGCGGGTGAGTGCGAACGAAGGGCAGGTGTGGCAGGCGTGGCTGAACCAGCAGACGTGGCTGGGGCAGGGGCGGCATATTGTTCTGCCGGAAGGAACGGATGATGCGAAGGCCGGAATAAATGACGGTTGGATGCACCTGTCACCGCGTGAGAAAACGGCGCTGCCGGAACACCACCCATTGCCGTGGAGTTTTGTTCTGTCGCCGGGATTTTTATCCATTGGCGGGCGTGATGAGTGGCTGACCGGAGTATTGACCGCATCGCGAGACAGTACGGGCAGACCGTGGCCGCTGGTGATTTACCAGCGTGCCGGGCGAGAATGGCTGGAAGAGAGCCTGGATGACACGCAGGGCTGGCTGTACTGGCTGGCGCAGTTGACGGCAGCTCATGTCTCACCACAGACAGAACGCTGCGGGCGACTGGCGGAGCAGACCGACCAGTTGTGGGTGCTATGGCGACCGGGGCCGCGCTGGGCACAGTGGTTGCGCGGCTTGCAACGTGTACCGCAGCGCAGTCGGGAACTGACCGACCTGCCGGACGCGCCGGTAGTGGAGCTGCCCGGTGTGCGTCATCTGCCATGGCCGGGCTGGCCGGACAAAATGCTTGCGCAGGCACAGCAAGGACAGGGCTGGTTCTGGCAGCAGAACAGCGAAGGGCGGTATGTGGATGCGCTGCGGCTGGATATCCGGCAGCATTAAAAATAATCAGATGAGGAGTGAATCATTGGTTCTTATGATAAAGCCTGTAATAACGCTGGTGCAGTAAGGTTTGTACAGCAATATCTGAAAGAATGTGAATTAATCGCTAAACAACTTGATGTTCCCGTAGAAAATACCCTGGGGCTTGCCGCAAAGGAGTCCTTTTACGGGCAGGGTCGAATCGCGACAGAATACAATAACTACTTTTCCATGCATGGTCCGGCTCCTTTACCGTCAGGACAGGTTCACCCGCTGGGGAGTAATCAAGTGTGGGTTGCCACTTATACCTCTTTTTCAACTAGCGGAAAGTCCTTTGCAATCCGATTTGGTAATGCGGTCAGAAATAAAAAATCTCCGGAGCAATTTGCGCAGGCATTGATTGATTCTGGTTTTAATTCAGGTAAAAACAGTAATGGCGGCCATACCGGTTATGCTAGTGAGTTAGTGGGGGTGATTAATATGGTTAAGCGGAGAATAACATGTCCTGTAAATTAATATCAGTATTGCTTTTCATGGTCGTGTCCGTGAATTGTTGTGCTGAAATGCTTATCAGGAATGTGCCGCGGTTTGATCTAACGAATGTTAACCAGTCAGGTCTTACTGAAACACAGGCGCAGGCATTATTGGTTTTTTCACTAAAAAATGAAAAATATAATGTGGAATTGTCTGGGGTTTTTCTTGACGGTTCTCTGAAAGATAAAAAAGGTAACCTGTTTCATCCTGGGTATTTTAGTTTTGGGGTAGGTTATGATTCTCCTTCCGCCGGTGCGACAGATGTGTGGGGACTATTTTCAGTTAGCCCTGTAACTGGTGATATATGGGAAGAGTATTCATGCAGGAGAATCTCATTTCCCGCGCTGCAAAAAATACAAAAAGGAATAATGAAAAAAACCGGAGCAACGTTTGCCAGTGAAGTGGTTCAGCGCCGGGGGCTGGGTTGTACGGATGAGTAGTACATGTCATGGAATTGCCTGCCGTGACCGTGCTGGCTAGCAAAAATGTTAACGCAGGCGCAGCAGGGGCATGGATGGTTCTGGCAGCAGAACAGCAAGGGGCGGTATGTGGATGCTTTGCGACTGGAGAAAAAATAATGTGCCCACGAATGCTGAGAATAGCTATACAAAAATATGACGATAAACGTGCAGATGGGGAAACAAATATACCCATGAACTTCAAGTTGATTGCTATCTGTTTACTTCAGGCTACTCTTGGTCCCATCTGCGTTGGTGGGTAAGCAAGCATCTTCAGGTTTATTGGATATATAGCAATATAAGGAGGTGAACATGGGTAACTCTCAGGATGAGGCTATTCAGCAGGCATACGATGCTTATGACGACTTAATGCTGGATAAACGATATATCAGGGACAATGATGCCTGGGGAGATTTAAAAATTGACCGTGAAAATGGTGCAATCTCATTGTTGCTCAGATGGAAATATAATTGGATAAAAAGATGGGATGCAAAAACTGATTGGACAGATATGGAGAAAAATGCCTTTCATGGGAAAGTTATTTTTGTCATTAATCAAACATGGAATAATAAGATTTTTTTATCCGTTTCTGGGAAGTCTGAGTTTGTCAGTAAGTTTAATGGTAAGGATTTATCTTTCACAATAGAAATAATTCAGACTGATCGGCATGGGTATTGGGATGTGGTGGTGTTTAAAATTGATAATGATGATCCAAATAGTTTTCGTCAGAGTTCCATTGTCTGGAATAGTCGATACGTTGAACTTGACTCTAAAGATATAGTTGCAGCAGCTAAATGCCTTGGTTCATCAAAAATTTGCCATGAGTAAATAGGGCTGTCTCACGAGCTTGGGCATATTATTGGATATCTTACTGATGAATACTATAGTGATGATGCAGATAAAGCAACTACACCATTCTCTGGGGACGCCAGTGCGTTAATGAATATTGGTATGGAACTGCGCTCTCGTTATATGGGAAATGTCATTGAGCGGTTAAATAGAATGGTTCCGGGTTCTAATTTTTTTGTGAAAAGCGTAAAAAAATGAAACTAATATACGCTGTGATTATTTTTTTGATAGTGGGTGGGGCGAAAAATAGCATGCCTGATATTCCTGTACATGCTTATCTGAATGCGAGTGGTGTGTATAATAGAGTTGAAGAGAATGTTCTATTAAATAACTATGGTCAGCCAGCGTATGAATTTATAAAGCCTCGTTATAAACTTGTAGGCGAATATTATATAGAAATTGAAAGTACCTATCGCTCAACAAATCCTGAATTCAGAAATATCCCCATCAAAGAAATGTTTTGGCATTTGCGGGGGGATTTAAATCTGACATGTTTTTTTCATTATAAAGATGGACAGTGGCGGGTTATTTCTTATTTTTTCTGGCAGCCGGGCGCTAAATTCTAATCCGATATTAAAGGAATAAATATCATGAGTTTTGTATCTACGGGTAATAAATCTGGCAGTAACGGTGGGCCAGCTATCTCCACGCCACTTATAGCCAGAGAAAGTGGTGGTATAAGCCCTGGTTCAGCCGCAACCGATGTAGCTGATGCAGCCGAGCAGATGGCAGAACAGGCCGCGGCGGACCTGTTTGGTGCGTTGCCGGAACCGTCAGGTCTGGTTAAAGCCGCAGTAGCTGCTGCTCAGGCTGCCGCTGCAGCAGCAGGGATATCGGATATGGCTGGTGCAGTTCAGGATGCGGCGGCGTCGATTGCAGCCGGTGGTCCGGGCGCGCATAACGTCACAGTAAGTGGTAGTGCGGTGCCGCCGCAGATGCTTTTGTTTGCAGGCATGAATGGTTCGGAAGGGCTTGGGAATCTGTTTTCCTACACAGTACAGCTTAAAACGCCGGACGCCCTGAACCTGGGGTACGTTTCCCCCGCTGCTAACCTGCCGCTTCAGCCCATGGTGGGCAAAGACCTGTGCATCAGTATCGAACTGGACGGTGGCGGAAAACGGTATATCAGCGGGCTGGTGACGGCGGCGAGGGTGGTCGGCCATGAGGGCCGTTCGGTAACGTATGAATTACGCATTGAGCCGTGGCTGAAGCTGCTGACCCACACCAGCGACTACAAAGCGTTCCAGAATAAAACCGTGGTGGATATTCTCGATGAAGTACTGGATGAATATTCTTTTCCGGTGGAAAAGCGGCTGGTGGAAAATTATCCACCCCGCGCCTGGCAGGTGCAGTATGGTGAAACCGACTTCGATTTCATCCAGCGCCTGATGCAGGAATGGGGGATTTACTGGTGGTTTGAGCACAGCGAGAACAGCCACACGCTGGTGCTGGCGGATGCCATCAATGGTCATAAAGCGTGCCCTGACTCGCCGCTGGTGGAGTGGCACCAGGAAGGGCTGAAACTGGATAAGGAATTTATCCACACCATTACGGCCAGTGAGAGGCTGCGTACTGGAAAGTGGGTGATGGACGATTTTGATTTTATGAAGCCTCGTTCGCTGCTTAAAAGTACCGTGGCCAGTCCGCGTGATACCGGTCATGCTGAATACGAGCATTACGAATGGCCTGGTGATTACTTCACTACGGGCGAAGGCGAGATGCTGACGCGCATTCGTATGGAAGCGCAGCGCAGCCCAGGCAGCCGGGCACATGGGGCCGGTCATATCCGTACCCTCATGACCGGGTACACCTTTACATTGATGAATCACCCGACGGCAGAAATTAATCAGGAATACCTGCTGGTACAGACCACGCTGTTTTTACGGGATAATGCGCAGCACAGCGGTCAGGATCAGCATTTTACCTATGTCACCACGTTTGAACTGCACCCCACCAGCGAAGTTTACCGCCCACAACGAACCCTGAGCAAACCCCACACCAAAGGCCCGCAGAGCGCCATTGTCACCGGCCCGGCGGGGCAGGAAATCTGGACGGATAAATATGGCCGGGTGAAGCTGCAGTTTGGTTGGGATCGTTACGGTAACAATGACGAAAACAGCTCCTGCTGGGTCCGTGTCAGCTATCCGTGGGCAGGGAAAGGATTTGGCATGATCCAGATCCCGCGTATTGGCCAGGAAGTACTGGTGGATTTCAAAAACGGCGATCCGGATTTGCCCATCATCGTGGGGCGCACCTATAACCAGGACACCATGCCGCCGTGGGGGCTGCCGGGCATGGCGTCGCAGAGTGGGATATTCAGCCACTCATTGCAGGGAGGGCCGACTAACGGAAATATGCTGCGCTTTGACGATAAAACTGGTGCGGAAGAAGTGAAGTTCCACGCGGAAAAAGACCTGAATACTACGGTAAAAAACAATGAAACCCACACGATCATGGTCGATCGCACAAAAACCATTGTCAAAAATGAAACCATCAGCGTGGGAGAAGACCGTAATGCCACCATCACAAAAAATGATGGTCTTTCCGTCAAACTGGCTCAAACCATCAATGTCGGAACGACATATCGTCTGGATGTTGGCGATCAATTTACCCTTCGTTGCGGCAATGCAGCGCTTGTATTACACAAGGATGGCTCGATTGAGTTTTGCGGAAAACAACTTTTACTGCACACCAGCGATGTTATGCAACTCATTGGCAGTGGCATTGATATGAACCCGGATGGCGGAAAAGCCATTACTGCGGATGATATTGCCCCGTTATCCACTCCGGATGCTTCTGAATAAAAAATAATAAAAGGATTTTATCTATGACCAGCCTTTACCGTATTCAGGAGGGCAGCTTTGCCCTGCCTGAAATTTTTCTTGATCGCACCGTCAATATCTTCGTCCCGTCGGGCAATGAGAGGGCAACTCCCAGTCTGAATATTTCCCGCGATACGCTCAGGCCAGATGAAAATCTGACCACCTATATTGACCGCCAGATAGCCTTGATGAAAAAAAACCTGGGCCAGCACCGGGTACTTTCGCGGGGAACGGCACTGGCGGGAACTGGCGAAGCTGCCATGACAGGTGAACAGATTCTCGCAACTCATCGTTCTGGAAAAACAGAAGTGTACCAGCGTCAAGCCGGGTTTATCACCGGGCCAGCAAAGGTACTGGTGTTGACGCTGACCAGTCAGCGTCCTTTTGATGAGCATACCGACCAGCTATGGACTGCATGGTTGACCAGTTTTCAGCCTGCTAAAAGCTAAAAAAACAGGGAGGTTTTGTCATGTATGAAGCCGCACGGGTGGATGATCCCATCTACCACACCAGCGCCCTTGCCGGGTTTTTGATAGGGGCCATCATAGGTATCGCCATTATTGCCGTCGCCAGCTTTGCTTTTGTTACCTGCGGCTTTTTGGCTGGGCTGATTTTGAGTTTTCTGGCTGATCAGATAGCTTCCGGAGTCCTGCAACTGGGAGAAGCCATCGGGCGCTCGATACATTCCACAGTGGGAAAAATTCTGACCGGTTCTGATAATGTCAGCACCAACAGTCGCCCGGCCGCCCGCGCCGTACTGAGTACGGTGATATGCGAAGACCATTCCCCGGAAATCCGCATTGCCCAGGGTTCCGGCAACATCTACATCAACAGCCAGCCAGCTGCCCGCAAGGATGACCACACTGAGTGTGATGCAGTGATTGAGGACGGCTCCCCCAATGTCTTTCTCGGCGGTGGTACACAAACGGTACTGGAAATCAGCCCGGAAATCCCTGACTGGCTGCGTCAGGTGGTGGATGTGCTGTATGTGGTCGCCGGAATGCTTGGCGGACTTGCCGGAGCCGCACGCCAGGCGGCAAAGATGGGGTCGAAATTTGGCACAAAATGCGCGGCCAAATTTATTGGCGGCGAAATTACCGGGATGGCCGTTTCCGAGGTCGCTATGGGGTTGTTCAGTAACCCGGTGGATGTCACTACAGGGCAAAAAATTCTGCTGCCGGAAACGGATTTCACCCTGCTGGGTCGTCTGCCTGTTACCTGTTCGCGCTTTTATGCCAGCCACCTGGAAACTGAAGGATTGCTGGGCAGAGGATGGCGGCTGAACTGGGAAATAACCCTGCGAGCTGATGAGGAACATATCACTCTGATTGGCGGACAAGGTCGGGAGTTAAGTTATCCGAAAGCGATGCTGACACCGGGTCACCAGATATTTGACCCCGAAGAGCAGTTTTACCTTAGCCGCCTGCATGACGGACGCTATGTGCTGCATTACACCGATCGCAGCTACTACGTGTTTGATGAGTTTGATGACCATGGCGTCGCGCCGTTACTTTTTATGGAAACACCATACCGGCAGCGAATTGCTTTCGGGCGTGAGAACGGCAGGCTGGTGCGGGTGGCTTCCAGCAGCGGGCACCATCTGTTACTGCACCGTACAATGACACCGGCGGGGGAAAGACTTTCGCATATTGAACTGGTGAAAGGCGGGCGTCCCGGTAGCCTGGTGGAATATCGCTACGACGATAACGGGCAACTGACTGGCGTGGTGAACGGGGCTGGTGTGACGGTGCGCCAGTTTGCCTATGAAAATGGCCTGATGACAGAGCACCGCAACGCGACGGGCTTTACCTGTACCTACCGCTGGGAAGAGATTGAGGGGGGTCCCAGGGTGGTGGAGCACTCAACCAGCGACGGTGAGGATTACCGGTTCCACTATGATTTTGCTGGTGGGCAGACGGTGGTAACTGGCAGGCCGGAGCAGAAGTGGCAGTGGTGGTTTGATGAAGATACGTATGTGACTGCTCACCGGACGCCGGGCGGCGGAATGTACCGCTTCAGGTACAACGAAAACCATTTTCCCGTAGAGGTGGAACTCCCCGGCGAACGCAGGGTAACGCTGGAATACGATACCCTGAGCCGGGTGGTGAAAGAGACGGACGCGGCAGGGCGGGTGACACAGACGCAGTGGAACGGCAGTTTTGCTGAAATCACGCGCCGGGCACTGGATGACGACCACGTATGGAAGGCGGATTACAACGAACACGGTCAGGTGATACGGGAGACAGACCCGGAAGGACGCGTCACGCGCTACGGGTATGATGAACAGGGGCTGGCGGTCAGCCGCACGGATGCGCGGGGCGGCGAGGTTGCGCTGGCGCGCGATGCGCGCGGTCAACTGACGCGTTACACCGACTGTTCGGGGCGCGCCACGGGTTATGAATACGATGAAGACGGCAATCTGACGGCGGTGACGGACGCGGAAGGGAAAACGGTACGCATCAGCTATAACCGTCTGGGGCTGCCGGAGACGGTCAGCCACCCCGGTAAACAGCAGGACCGTTACACCTGGAACGCGCTGGGGTTACTGAGCAGCCACCGTCGCATCACGGGCAGCGTACAGTCCTGGCAGTATACGCCGCGCGGGCTGCTGGCGCTCCATACGGATGAAGAGAAACGGGAGACGCGCTGGCATTATACCGCGGAGGGATGGATTGCCAGCCTGAGCAACGGCAACGGGGCGCTTTACCGGTTCAGCTACGACGGCGACGGACGGCTGACGGGAGAACAGCGCCCGGACGGCCTGATACGGATGTTTGCGCTGAATGCGGGCGGATTTCCGGTCATCATCCAGACGCAGGGCACAGAAGGCGGGATGCGTAATGAGCGGCAGGAGCGTGATGAGCTGGGCCGCCTGTTGCGCAGTGACACGCAGCACAGTACACGGACCTTCAGCTACAACCGTCTTGACCAGATAACGGAAGTGACGCTCACCCCCACGGAAGAAGGGGAACGGCTGCACCACATGCAGGCGGACAGGGTGCGCTTTGATTATGACCGCAGCGGGTGGCTGACGGCAGAGCACAGCGTGCACGGCAGCATAAAGTACCGGCGTGACGCGCTGGGCAATCCCACCGACATTACCCTGCCGGACGGGCAGCACCTCAGTCATCTTTACTACGGCAGCGGGCATCTGCTCCAGACGGCACTGGACGGTATCACGGTCAGTGAATATGAGCGTGACAGCCTGCACCGTCAGGTGATGCGCACGCAGGGGAAACTGGCGACGTTCAGCGGCTACAACGCCGACAACCGGTTAAGCTGGCAGCGCAGCCTGCCAGGCGGCAGCCAGAATCCGCAGCAGACCGGTAACCCCCCGGCGCAGAACGACAGCGTGACGGCGCGGGACTATATCTGGAATGCGGACGGTGAAGTTGGCGGCATCAATGACAAACTGCGCGGTTGCCTG
>NZ_VATN01000040.1:0-20048 GCF_005781105.1 Escherichia sp. E2586 | reverse complement strand
ACTAAAACGGGTCTATTTACAAAGAATCCACTAAAATCATTACTTGCTCATTACCTGGAGAGGGAGGTAAAGAAGCTTCATTCTTCATTGATAATATTACAAAAGAAATTAATTATAGTTTTGAAAAGAATGGTAAAACAGAGTTAAAAGTGGTTTTTAATGAAAGGAATAACCTGAGGCACACCAAAGATAGCAAAATGAGAATTACTTATTATGGCTTCAAGCGCGGCAAATACAATTATGTCATTAATGTAATCGAAGGTTCTGAAAAAAATAAATATACAATATCGTTTGATATCAAGAAAAATGGAAGGATTATTCAATCCAGTGATTGCTTACCGAGTTCATTTAGACACGATAGTATTATAAGTAATATATACTTGATATTCCTTACGTGAATGAGGAAAGATTTAATTTTCCATAAGCCCCCCAACAAAAATAAATTTCATTTTAACTCATCGAAGAGTTTTAAATTTAATGTTAATGCATTGATTGTTAAATTGGTGAATAAGATAGCCAGGTGTCAGGTTAGCGACTGGGATGGAGAGGTATATGGATATACCAGGACGGAGGAAAAGAAATATTAGTCAGTTCTGGAATGGCTTACATGCTTCAGTGCGTCTTACCATCTAAGGAAAATAGGATATATATCAAAGAAAAACAAAAAGGCGAAAGAAATTGCATTAAAAACCATTTCTGAATATCCGAGCGGAATTTTCATGAAAGTCAAAGCAAAAAATAAATAAAATTTATTTTATTTTTCGCGTAATAATAAGACCAGTGCTTAGCTTGTTTCCGGAGATAAGGTAAGGGTTATACGGATTTCACAAGATAATAAATGGGTAAATATTGGTTATATCAATATCAAAGGTTTACCTCTTATATTCTGGATCAACGCTGAAACACTTGAATAATAAATATTAATTTATTCCGCCCTGTAAACAATAAATTAATGGAGATACAAATGTTGCAAATTATTCGAAAAGGCGACAAAACCACTCACGGCGGTTCAGTCATGACCTGTTCTGACACCATGATATTTGGTGGGATTGGCGTGGCGCGTAAAGGTGATATGGTTTTCTGCCCGATACCTCTACATGGTCCGACAACCATCATCGAAGGTAATCCTGATTATCTTGATAACGGGATCCCGGTCGCCTTTCACGGCCATAAATGTGGTTGTGGCTGTACATTGATCAGCTCTTTTGCTTCTGCAAAGGTTGCCTGAGTATGCCAGTCCTGCTGGATGCTATCCCTGAAAAGGCGTCGAAGGTTCCACGACCTGATACCCGCCGATGGCTGCTGTTCCTGGCATTTGTCATGTCAGGAGGAATTGCGTTAACGCTCTGGAACTGGACGGCAGAACGCACTGGCTTTATTTTCTGGTTTACTGCGCTGGGATTGCCTTTCTGTCTCTGGGGGCTTCTTTTCTCCCTGCGCAGGTTTGCATATAAAGTAGAGCAGGTAGGGGCTGAGTCCAGGAATGCGGAACGCGAAGCGCTTATTGATAGCGAAACTTGTCGTGGTCAGCGCTGTGGCTGGATACTCGATACCTATGTTCAACACTTTTCAGGAAATACTCCCGCTGCACTGGTTAAAGCTGTTAATCATACTGTTCCAGCTTCAGAGACCTCCACGCCACGTGGTTCCAAATCTGCTGTCAGGTATGCAGCCTTACCCAGTTTTCAGACAGCTCTGGATACAGAACTCATCTCTGTAACGTCAACACTCGTCGCCCATGTACAAAAAATTACCGACATCCTTTCGCAGGATATTCCTTGCTGCCTGATGCTGGACTGTGACGATGATATCCGTCCCGGACTGGAGGAGCACTTCAGAAATGAACTCACGGCCAGAACCGGGAGAGTTTTCAGAGTCCTCGCAGGCAAAGGTCTGGCGGGATTTGATGCCTGGCTTGATCAGCGCTGGAACACTCCAGGCATTCTTGCAGAGGTGACGTTTTCATTGCCCGCGCAACCTGATGAAGGTGACGCCGATGCCATTACTCTTGTGGTGTTCAGCAACCGTAAGGCTGCTGGCTATCCAGATGCAGTATGCCTTCATCGCCCAGAAAAGGGTAAGGAAGTCCAGCTTGTAAAAACGCTGGACAGGGCGCTGTTATGGGCCGCAACAGCCCCTGAGGCACTAAAAACGGCCTGGTATACAGGTCCAGTCCTTTCAGGCGGAAGTGGATGGAATATGGCTTGTGAAGATAACGGGGTAACATTCAGCTTGTCAAAAGACAATCATGGAATTGATTCCGTTCTGGGATATGCCAGCCGCGCCGCCCCCTGGCTCGCTGTTATTCTTGCCTCAGTGGCATGCAGAGATAATGGCCCGCAGGTTATCGCCGCCCAACCCACCGCTGACAAAGACGACGTCTGGATCGCTGTCATCACCAAAGAAGAAGTTCGCAAGGAATCGCCCAAGAATGTCTAAGGTAAAAGTAAAAACTCTCATCGGCTCCGTTGTAACTGTCGCCTTTTTCCTGACAGCCATCGTGGCATTTCTGTTTTATGCCTTTCCGGAAAACGTAGCTTCGGCCACCGGCTTCGGTCCGTA
Organism: Escherichia sp. E2586; assembly: GCF_005781105.1. Taxonomy (NCBI): domain Bacteria; kingdom Pseudomonadati; phylum Pseudomonadota; class Gammaproteobacteria; order Enterobacterales; family Enterobacteriaceae; genus Escherichia; species Escherichia sp. E2586. The sequence continues at coordinate 17,486 of NZ_VATN01000040.1, read as the reverse complement.
TGACGGCCAACGGATACTCACATTCTGCGCCATACTGGTTGCCACGTTGTTTTTACTCGGCTGGCTGACGGAGAAGGCTTTCGACCTCGCCGGTAAATCTGGGTTGTATTTCCAGTGGGGACGGAAAAAGGCTGAGAGCGTCACTCCGGTAATGAGCACCATTCCCGGTGAAGAAGACGACGATGAACCGGTCTTCAGCGAAGACGCCGTATCCGAACACCTGCGCTTTCGCTATGGACGTCGCTGGAAGCGTAGAGTGCGACTCCTTCTGGTGATGGGCAACCAGGACGACGTTCACAAAGCTGCCCCGGGCCTGTGTAATGACCTCTGGCAGGAAGGCGACGGCAATGTGCTGATTTATGGCGGTGACGCGCAGTCACTTCCGGACGAGATCTTCCTTTCAAAACTGAAGCGCCTGCGATCCGGGCAACCGGTTGATGGCATCATTCAGGTGATGAGTATTTCAGCCCTTCCAACGGATGGCGAACGGGATGCCCTCCTGCGTTACCGTCAGAAAGCCGACCATCAGTTGGGCTGGCAGGTGCCTGTCTGGCTGTGGCTGACTGACAACGCCACCGATGCTCAGCAGGGCGCGGAAACTGCTGCGACAGGGGTCATATTCGGGCCTGATGGCACCGTGAAAGACGCGGGTGAAGGGTTTTCTACATTGGCACTGCATCTGCAAAAAGCAGGTATGGCACAGATACTGAATAATCCGGCTGATTTCGGTCTGCTTCAGTTATCCCTCCAACTGCGGCAGGAGCTGAAAGCCAGTCTGGATGTTTTGCTCGGCGGGCTGATGCAGGGATCTGCGGTCTGGCGTTTACGCGGTGTCATGTTCAGTCCTGAAGTGGCCGTTGTCGGTTCGGTCCCAAACACACGCCCCGACACACTGACCTGGAAAGCCGTCATTGATGACTGTGATGCCGTCAGCGGCAGGAAGCTGGGCTTCGACTGGCTGAAGATGCTGCGGTTAATTCTGCTTTCCCTGATTGTCCTGTGGGGGGCCGCTACACTGCTGTCTCTGATCGTTAACCGTACTCAGATTTATCAGGCGCAGGAAACGGCAAGACAGGCAGCGGATACTGCAAAATCACTGGCTGAACGTCTGCACAATCAGCTCGTACTCCAGCAGGCCATTGCCCATCTGCAACATCGTGAGACGACCGGCGCGCCATGGTACACACGATTTGGTCTTAATCAGGACAGCGACACGCTGGCCGCACTCTGGCCGCTGTATGCGAAAAATAACGCACAGCTAATGAGGGATGCTACAGCAGACAGTCTCAGGCAGCAGCTGAATGCCTTTGTGCAACTACCTCCTGCCAGTGATGCCCGTACGCAGGGCACACAGCATACATATGACATACTCAAAAGTTATCTGATGCTGGCGCGTCCGGACAAAGCGGACGCCGGCTGGCTGGCAAAAAACGCGCTGAAAGCCTTACCGAAACGCCAGAATGTGCCGGATGGCATATGGCAGAACATCGCACCGAAACTGCTGGGTTTTTATGCGCAAAACCTCCCGGCTCATCCGGAATGGAAAATTAAGCCTGATGCCCAATTAATCAGCACAGTCCGTCAAATTCTGCTTAAGCAAATTGGCCAGCGGAACGCTGAGTCCGGGTTATATCAGGAGATGCTTAAGCGCGTGGCCAGCAACTGGCCTGATTTAACGCTTGCTGATATGACTGGCGACACCGATGCCTCAACGGTATTCAGCACTGATGAAGTCGTTCCTGGAATGTTTACGCGTCAGGCCTGGGAAGAGCAGGTACAGGATGCGATTGATGAGGTCGTGAAAACCCGCCGCGATGAAATTGACTGGGTACTGTCGGACAAGACCCATCAGACAGGGAGCGATATCTCCCCGGAGGCGCTGAAGGCCCGCCTGACTGAACGCTATTTCACCGATTTTGGTAACGCCTGGCTCAACATGGTCAACAGCATACAGTGGCAGGAAGCCACGTCACTGTCTGAGGCGATTGCCCAGCTCAGTCTGATCGGTGATGTCCGCCAGTCCCCGCTAGTGGCACTGATGAACACGCTGGCCTGGCAGGGGAAAACAGGGCAGAAAGGTGAGGCTCTGGCTGATTCAATCGTGGACTCAGCGAAAAAGCTGATCGGTCAGAAAAAAAATGCCAGACAGTTTATTGAACAGGCACAGGGCCCTAAAGGTCCGCTTGATGGCGTGTTTGGACCGCTGATGGGGCTTATGGAAGGTAAAGAGGGTACCGGTGCCAACGGTAACCTCAGTTTCCAGTCCTGGCTGGCCCGCGTAACTCAGGTGCGGCTGAAGCTTCAGCAAGTCACCAGCGCCCCGGATCCGCAGGCTATGTCGCAGATGCTGGCCCAGACAGTATTCCAGGGCAAAGCCATCGATCTGACCGATACCCGCGACTACGGCAGTCTGGTTGCGGCGAGTCTGGGGCAGGGGTGGAATGGATTTGGCCAGTCGTTATTTGTGCAACCGCTTGATCTGGCCTGGCGGCAGGTAATTGCCCCGGCTGCGGGTAGCCTCAATGTCCGCTGGCAGACAACCATTGTCGATCAGTGGAATAAGGCCTTTGCGGGACGGTACCCGTTTAAAGCCACCGGCAGCGATGCCTCCCTGCCGCTACTGGCTCAGTTCCTGCGTAGCGACTCGGGTCGAATCACTACCTTCCTGAAAACTAATCTCGGCGGGATCCTCCGCCAGGAAGGGAATCGCTGGGTCGTTGATCCTTCCGCAAGTCAGGGGATGGTTGTGAGTCCGGATTTTCTCCGGGCGATTAATCAGCTGGCGGAACTGTCAGATATCATGTTCTCTCAGGGCGATGCGAGTGTTCACTTCGAACTGATGGCGCGTCCTTCACGGGATGTTGCCAGAGTGCAGCTTACCCTCGATGAGCAGAACCTGGATTACTTCAATCAGATGGAAAGCTGGCAGAGCTTCACCTGGCCGGGGAATACTTACTATCCAGGTGTGTCGCTCATCTGGCGTAGTGTAAACAGCGGTATGCAACTCTTCGCCAGTAACCAGGGTAACTGGGGCTTCATTCGCCTGCTGGACAAAGCCCTGATCACTCCACTCGATGCCAGCCGTACACAACTGGTGTGGATCACCGCCGATGGCAATCCTCTGAAGTTCATCATGCGCAGCGAGCTGGGCGACGGTCCGCTAGCCTTACTAAAGCTACAGGGATTTACGCTGCCCGCGTCCATTTTTAACGTTGCTGCTGGCACTGAAGGTGTTGAGTAAATATGAACAGAGGCATTCATCCTGTGCTGGCCTTTGCTAAACAGGTAGATGGCTGGTCTTCAGGTGTATTCAGTCAGGTTGATAAGTGGCGGGAAACCGATTCACTTGCCCCATGCCGGTAGATGACGTTTCGCCAGTGCTGACGCTGGAAGACTCGGAGCCCGCTCTGTTGTTTGAAGTCCTGGCCCAACGCCTGAAGCTGCTACGAATGAAAGCCGGTCACAGTGAATCTGATAAAGCCCGTTGGTGGGTCTGATCGCCATTGACCCGGCCAGTGCCATGGTGCTCTGTGGCTAATATTCTCTTTAATAATTTTCAGGAATACCATGCATGGATGATTTAACCCTTCGCTATTACGAAGCAGAGATGCGCTATCTGCGTGAGGCGGGCAAAGAGTTCGCCCGTGCCCATCCGGATCGGGCAGCGATGCTTAATCTGGATAAACCCGGCGCCCGCGATCCTTATGTAGAGCGCCTGTTTGAAGGTTTTGCCTTCCTGATGGGCCGTTTGCGTCAGAAGCTGGATGATGACCTGCCGGAACTGACCGAAGGGCTGGTGAGTCTGCTGTGGCCACACTATATGCGGACCATCCCGTCGCTGGCTATCGTCGAATTCTCTCCTGACTGGCGTGGCCTTCGTCAGGCTGAACTTCTTGCCGAAGGTTTCTCCGTACAATCACGCCCTGTCGGGCCGCATAAAACCGCCTGCCAGTACCGGACGACTCGCGATGTTCCTCTGCAACCACTGCATCTTGCGGATGCCCGCCTTCATACTGAAACCGATGGCCGCTCTGCTATCCGTTTGCGCTTCGAATGCCCTGAAAAAGTGGACTGGAGCAAAGCCGGGATCGACAAAGTCGCCATATTCCTCAACGCAGAGAGTCCGATCAGTTCAGCACTCCACCTGGCATTGACCCGTCGCGTTCACGCCATGTACGCCCGCCATTCAGGGACATACACCGAACGTCATCAGTTTGATGGCTGGTGCAAACCCATGGGCTTTGACGACAATGACGGCCTGTGGAAGAAAGCCGATACTGCCTTCAGTGGTTACCAGCTGCTGCTGGAGTATTTCAGCTTCCGACCGAAATTTATGTTTGTTGAACTGCGTGGCCTCGACACCATCGGGCTAACTGAAGCCAGCTCCTGGTTTGAAATCGACATCGTGCTCAGTGAAGCCTGGTCATCCGATCTGCCTTTTGAAACGGAAAACTTCCGGCTGCACTGTGCACCGGTCATCAACCTCTTCACCCTGGAGGCCGATCCGCTGACGCTTAACCCGCTGGATAACGAATACCTGCTCAGGCCGTTGCGTCTTCAGGATGGTCACACCGAGATTTACAGCGTCGATGATATCCATGGCGCGGTAAAGAATGGCAAACACCCCTATGTACCGTTCACCAGCTTCCGGCACCGGGGCGGTATGATGCGCCACGATGCCCCTGAACGTTATTACCACACCCGCGTGAAACGCGGCCCCTCTGGCCTGTATGACACCTGGTTGATTCTCGGGGGGCGTTCGTTCGAGCTGGAGCAGCTGTCCGATAAACCAGAATCCCTTTCGATGCGAATAACCGGTACCAACGGGCAGCTTCCGCGCACAGCGCTGGAAAGTACGCTCCTGGACAGGGTGGCAAAAACCGGCAAAGTGCCCGTCAGGGTACTGAACGTCACCGCACCGACGATACCGCTGTATCCCCCTGCAAACGACCGTTTTCACTGGCGGGTGATGAGCCACCTCGGCTCAAACTTCCTCAGCATGATGGACAATCCGGAAGTCCTGCGGGGAACGCTGGCGCTGTACGACTGGACCGATGATGAAATGAACCGACGTCGGCTTGAAGCTATCGTCGCCGTGAAGCACACCCTGCTCCGCCGTTTTGAGAAGGGCTTTATGCTCCGGGGAGTAGACATAGAGGTCACGCTGAACATGGATAATTTTGCAGGCGAGGGGGATGTGAATCTCTTCGGCGAAATGCTGCACCGGTTCTTCGCGCGCTACGCTGATATTCACCTCTTCAACCAGCTTACGCTGGTGCTGCAACCGACAGGAAAACGACTGAGATGGCGCGAGAATCACAGCCAGTACGTCCCGGGCTAACACTAGTCCTGAGCAAAGATATCTGGCGGGCCAATTTTTATCGTTTCTGCCAGCTGCTGGAGCAGGAAAATCCGGACGCGCCGAAACTGGGCGCCTCCAGCCATCCAGCCAACGATCCGGTCCGCTTCAGGCCCTGGCCTGGTATGGGTTTCCCGGTCAGTACCCTCAAAGCGGTGGAGACTGACGAAGACCACCCGGAATTACCCCCAACGGTCCGTACGACATTTTTGGGGATATATGGCGTGGACTCCCCTCTGCCGACGTCCTGGCTGGACGACATTGCGCAGCGCCGCGAAGGGCACGAGGCAGTTACCTCGTTTCTGGATATTTTCAGCCACCGTATCACCACCCAGTATTATCGGATCTGGCGGAAATACGCCTGGCCGGCCACCTTCGAGGCAGGTGGCCGCGATGCCACATCTCAGTGTCTGCTGGGGCTGGTCGGCCTTGGTATACCGGGCACCGCTGAACAGGTGGCAACGCCGGTTTCACGCTTTCTGGCCTTGCTGGGTACCATGCGATTACCCACCCGCAATGCAGAAGGCATTCGGGCCCTGGTAAGCCTACTGGCACCGAATACCCGGGCAATTATCACCGAGCCCGATCCGGTTAAGGTCCATATCGATAACCGTAGCGGGTTGGGTACCGGGAACCGCATCTGTCTTTCTCAGCGAGCCACGCTGGGTAAAACGGCAAAGGAAGCATGCAGTCGGGTACTGGTGACGCTGGAGACAGAAGATCCGGAGGAAGCCGAAGGGTGGTTACCAGGTGGTTTCCTCCATACCGATTTACTGGTCCTGCTGCGCGTTTATCTCGGCTACCGCAGTGACGCCCGACTGCGCCTCACCGTACCCGTACGATTGTTGCCTGAGCCACGCCTTGGCAAAGGCAGACGTATCCAGCTGGGCCGCACCGGCTTGCTGGGCCTGAAAGCAGGCAAGCTCAGCAATAGTCGGGGAAGTCTGACCGTCAGTCTGGGCTGCTATGAAGGGTTGCAATGTTCTGCGCTACCGTCCGCTGAAGACGGGCACTACCGCTTCGAATAATCACGTACTCCCACTCTCAATAAAGGAACTTTTGAATGGCAACAGTAACCCGTTGGTGGGCGCTGACGCTTATTGCCTGTAGCCTGCTCGCTGGCTGCGGTCTGACTCAGACTGTCACGGACGGTACGGTCAGCATCACGAAATCCATCTTCTACAAGAAAATCAAAACGCTGCATCTGGATTTTACCCCGCGTACGGCCATTAACGCTGATGGCGCACAGACACCGCTGGCAACGATGGTGAGAGTTTATCAGCTCAGGGATCGTAAAGCGGTTGATGCCGCCGATTACCAGACACTGCTGCGCAATGCCGATACGGTACTTAAAGACGACGTACTGGCGTCTAAAGAGCTGCTGGTGATGCCAGAAGGCAGCATGACACTCAATATGCCCATGGATGAAGACGCTCAGTTCGTGGCGGTGGTGGGATTATTTAACCGCCCGGATCAGAAGGACAACCGCTGGCGCCTGGTGCTGACCCGTGACGATCTGGACCCGGACAACCCCCGCACGATTGAACTGGGTGATGGCTGGCTCAGCCTCGTGCCGGTGAAGGAGTGACGTGATGGATAACTGGTTAGCGCTTTTTGACGGACAGACCCGATATTTTCTGGATATTTTTGACAGCTCAGTGAAGCCGGATGTTCTGCGCTTTTACGGCAGGGAAGCACTGAGCGAACCCTTCAGCTGGGACATCGAGTTCACAACGCTTCAGGCGAATATCCCCCCGGAAGAGGTGCTGATGAAATATGCCTCTTTCCGGATGCGGAGCGGTAAAAGTGTGCACGGCATGGTGACCCGCCTGGAATGGCTTTCCACCTCAAAGGACCAGTCTCACTACCGGCTTACGATCAGTTCGCGCCTGGCGCTCCTGGGATATACCCGACAGTGCGTGGTCTATCAGAACCAGTCTGTTCCTGAGGTGGTTGAGCAGGTGCTGCGTAAACACGGTCTGGAAGGTCCCGATTTTGAATTCAGACTGGAGCGCACCTACCCACCACGTGAAATTATCACTCAGTGGCGGGAAACGGATTTGCAGTTCATTCAGCGCATTCTGTCTGAGGTGGGTATTTACTGGCGTACGGAGATGGACGACGTGCGCGGTCTGGATACTTACATACTGGCCGACAGCCAGCTTAACTATCAGTTTGATGTGCAGTTGCCCTACAGCGAGCCGTCGGGGTTGTTCGACAGTGTGGCAGAATCGGTCTGGGATGTGCGGACCTGGCACAACATTGCCACCGGCACTGTCACCACGCGTGATTACAACTACCGGACAGCCACCATGCCGATGAATGCGGCGGTCAGCGTGCGTAATGATGTGGTCACCACCGGGGAGCATTACCGCTACGCAGCCCCTTATCGTGAAGCGGGAGACGATGCCAGCCCGGAGCCGGAAACCGAATCTGGCGCGTTCTGGGCCCGACTTCACCACGAGCGGGAGCTCAACAGGTCGGCCCGTATTCACCTGTTCAGCAATGCTGCACACCTCACACCCGGGCAGGTGCTGGAGCCGCAGGGCGATGTCATTACGGCCCTGCAAGAGGGCGTCATCCTTACGCTGGTGACCTTCCGGGGCGCCCGTGATTCCCGTCTGCATGTGTCGGTCTGGGGCCAGCCTTACACCGAACGTTACTGCTTCCGTCCGGCAGAGATCCCGCGTCCGGTCATCGCGGGTACGCTTCCGGCACGGATCGAAAGTCGCGAAAAAAATGATACCTACGCACATCTGGATGAGCAGGGGCGCTATCGGGTGAAGCAGGACTTCGACCGGGAGGGGACGGAACCCGGTTACGGCTACCTTTGGCTGCGGATGGCGAAGCCTTATGCCGGTGAAACGCTGGGCTGGCATACGCCGCTCATCGATGGCACCGAAGTGGCGATTGCGTACAGCAATGGCGATATTGATCTGCCGTACATCGCCTGTGCACTACACGACTCCGAACATCCCGATCTTGTGAACCGGGACAATCATACCCGGAACATCCTCCGGACACCGGCCAACTCAAAATTGCGGATGGAAGACAAGCGTGGTGAGGAGCACATCAAACTCGCCACGGAATACGGTAAAACGCAGCTCAACAACGGGCACCTGGTGAACAGCAAAGGACAACTTCGCGGTAAAGGCACAGAGCTGCGCACCGATGAGTGGGGAGTCCTGAGAGCAGGAAAGGGACTCTTTGTCGCTGCGGATGTCCAGGCGAAAGCGCAGGGTGATGCTCTGGACATGGATGCTGCATTGAAGGAAATCGACAGGCTTAATCAGCAACTGCAACAACTGGAAATGGCCGCAGAAAAGGCCCTGGCGCTGAAGGGGGATGTCGACAGCCAGATACAGATGTTTGAGCAGCGGCTGAAACCGCTCAATGAAGCGGTGCTTTTCTCGGCGCCGGAAGGCATGGCACTGACCAGTGGAGAAGATATGCAGCTGGCCGCGGGCCGGAACCTTGCGCTTAACGCCGGAGAAGACTTCAGTGCTGGAGTGATGGGCAATGCGACCGCTTTGACCGGGGAGAAGCTGGGGCTCTTTGCCCGCACCGGTCAACTGAGCCTGAAATCCGGGGAAGGGCCAATAGATGTCCAGGCGCAAAACGCCAGTATGCGGTTGTTCGCTGAGAAGAAGCTGACGCTGAGCTCAGCGAGTGACATCTCCTTTGCCGGAAAAAAACGTATCACGCTGATTGGTGGTGGCAGTTATCTGAAGCTTGAGGCCGGGAAGGTCGAGTATGGTACGACAGCGTCGTATGTACGGAAGGTGAAAAGGACGATGGCGGCATCAGCCAGTGCTAAACCTCCGGAGGCCTTATCCTTACCGCCTCCAGCGACCATGAGAGAATTCAATCCCGAAACGCTCACCCCGTGGGTGACGCCGGTGTATGCAAAATCCTGCCTGAAGGAGAAAGGCTGCACGGATGCCGGTACTGCCGAAGAGCCCGTTGATAACTTTGGACAGATGACAATTTTTGCCCAGCCTGTCGAGGACGACTGCTGCGGTTATGGCCATCAGCATGAGCATGCAGATGATGAAGTCGTTCAGCATGCCCAGTCAGCCAAAAAGCGTAAGCCTGACGCCGGGGGCGCTCAGGCAACGGCTGCACCACTTGCTCTTGGGGCTGCTACGGGCGTGATGACCCAGGTCTGGGGAGAATGGTCCCTGACCGGCGTATTGGGCGCGGCCCGGGGAATTCCGTATGTAGGAGCGATGATGTCCGCACTCTACGTTCCATCTGCGGGCGAGGGGAGTGACAGGGTTCCTGGCCGGGATGAATTCTGGTACGAGGAAGAGCTGCGGCAGAAAGCCATCACCGGGGCAAAAGCGACAACCCGGGTGAGATTCTTCTGGCGCCAGGATGAACAGGGCAACATGCGGGTCTATGGCGTCCATACGGGTGAAGGTACCCCGTATGAAGGTGTCCGCACAGCAAACATGGTGTGGAATAGTGAGCATAATCAATATGAGTTCACTCCAGCTCACGGTGCCGATGGTCCGCTGATTACCTGGACGCCAGAGAGACCTGAGGGCAGTGACCTTCCCTCACATACCGGCAGCGACATCAAGCCAATAGACCAGGCAACAATACTCGTCACGCCAATTCCTGACGGTAAAGATGAATACACGACACCACCTTTCCCGGTGCCGGAAGAACGCGATCTTAACGATTACATTCTGGTGTTCCCTGCGGATTCAGGGATTAAGCCGATTTATGTTTATCTCAAAACCGCGAGGGATGAGCCAGGTGTGGCAACAGGGAAGGGGGAGACGCTATCAGGTTCAGAGAAATGGCTTGAGGCTGCGAGCTCTGGTCTGGGGGCACCTGTACCTGCGCAGGTTGCTGATAAACTTAGAGGAAAACCCTTCCGTAACTTTGACCATTTTAGAGAAGAGTTTTGGCTTGCTGTGGCAGAATGTCCTGAATTGATGAGTCAGTTTAAAAGGGTTAACCAGATGGAAATAAGAGATGGGAATGCTCCTTTCAGCATAGTGCCAGAACAAGTTGGTGGAAGAAAAAGATTTGAAATACACCATATAGAACGTATTATTGATAGTGGGGCTGTTTATGACTTTGAAAACATGCGCGTAAACACAGTTAGAAATCATATTAATTTACACTCAAAGAAAAATAGGTGATTTATGGAGTTTAAGCCAAAGCTTGAGGATTATACAGAGGATGAGTTCAGAACCTTTTTAAATGAATTTTTCACGAACCCAAAAAAATTAAAAGGAAAAGAGCGGCAGCAGTATATAGATAATTTAGTTGCGCACTTTGACCTAATTGTAAATCACCCTGAAGGTAATGGATTGTTATTCTATCCCCCAGACGACCGTGAAGATAGCCCTGATGGGGTGATCGGGGAAATAATAAGATGGAGAAAATCCCAAGGGCTTCCACTTTTTAAAGATAGTTAAGAATTAATACCTGAACTCAATATGGCTATCTGATGAGATAATCTAACCAAACATTTCTGCTTGCACATTATGAGGAATGCAAAGCTGATTATGATTAACAATAGGTGTGTTAAAAACAAATTGGAAGATTATACTAAAAATAAATTCATGAAAATCTTGAATGAATTTTACTCAGAACATAGATCATCGTCATCACCTAAGGGTAACGAGCTAGAAACTTATTTAGATAATCTCCTTGATATGTTGACTGTACTGGTTGGGACCGGAGAAGTTAGTGACTTTATATACTACCCAGACACACCTGAAAATGATTCGCCTGAAGGTGCATTAAATGAAATAATTAAATGGAGAAAATATCAAGAGCTTCCATTATTTAAGGACTTCTAGGTCAAAGAATCATGAATAGAATATCATCATGACTGCTGCGTAACGGTCTTAATTTAGTAACAAAAATGGACTTGTTGGGGAATGATATTCGGAGTCGCTGGATATTATGGAGCGGACTTGGTTGCGGATTATATTGATGAAAATTAATTTCGATCGTTTATTTAGCAAAAAAAAAATAACCTTCAGGATATCTATTCTGAAAATACCTTTATCACAATCCCAGACTCAGAAAGAAGATACCCACCATTCTTTTTTGTTGGGAGCGGGGTATATGCATACTCAACCAGGTTCATGATTAAATCCGATGACTTAGCAAAGCTAGTTGATACGATCGAGGAAAGGTTCAACAAAAAGATAACCAGCAATAAAGCTATTTATTCGCTCAAAAACAGCACTCTTCACTATTATCAATTTAAAGAATTTGGTCAAACAGCAGTAGATATAATAACTAATGACAACAACCTCATTGATAATATTTACGCTTTATATTTAGAACCACCGCTACCGAGCACTGTATTCCCTAACCGGGATGTAGAAACATTCGGAAGTCTACAAGGCGATATAGAAGCATGGTGGAGTATATATTGGCACCCTTTCTGGGGGAGGCTATCTCTGGAAAAGAAAAAACATTACGTAGAGCAAAAAAATTTATCTAATGAGCTAAAGGAATTCCTACTTCTCCATAACTAACATCATTCCCGCAAAATGACTTTCGCCCAAGATGATCTCTGAGGTTTATGCCATGCGGTCTGGCGCAGACCAGTGTGAATGGTAAAATCGGCATCACGATTTCAACATAAATTTATTCACTATGGTAAATAGGAGACACGAAATGATAAATGTAACTGAGATGAGCGAAAACATTTCCAATTATACAGAGAACGAATTCACCGAAATTGTAAGTGAATTCTATCCCGAGCAAGTATCAAAAAAATCATTAAGCAATACAGAATTAGAAAATTATTTGGACAAGCTTTTGGATAAAATCATTTACTTAGTTGGCTCAGTTACTGCGAGTGATTTTATATATTACCCTAACACCCAGAAGAAGACAATCCAGAATCCGTAATTAAGGAAATAAAAAATCAAGAAAAAACCATGGATTAGCTCTTTTTAAAGATTAATAAAACCACACAAAATGAATAGAAGGTAATTTATGGAACTTAAAAACTCATTTTCAGAATATACACAACAAGAATTTTTGCTTTTTTGAATGAATTTTTTAAGAATTCAAGAAAAGCAAAGCCAAAGGGGGAATCTCTTAGTGATTATTTGACAAAATTATCGAATCACTTTGACAAAATCACGGAGCATCCTGAAAAGAGCGATTTAATATTTCACCCAAAGGATAATTCAAAATGTACTCCGGAAGGATTGATTGAGGCAGTTTTAAACTGGAGAATATCCCAAAGCCTTCCTATTTTCAAAGATATTTAAACTAGAACGTTATAACCCTATGTAATTCCAAGAGTAAATGACACTTTATTAAATCCATAATTACAGACAGAAAAATATGTTTGAATTTATGCGTACGTTTAATGATTACACTGAAAATGAATTTCTCGAATTCTTACATGAATTTAGAAAAGCAACAAGGAAAGATAAGTTTCTAAAAGGGAAAGAATTAGATACTTACTTAGATAAGCTCATGTACCATTTCATAGTTATTACTGAGCACCCTAAGCAAGGAGACCTAATAGCCTATCCTGAATCACCAGAAGACGGGAACCCCAATAATATTATCAAAATTGTGAGGGTGTGGAGAAAATCTCAAGGCCTCCCACTTTTTAAAGACTCTGAAGCGGATTCTTGAGGTCTAAATGTCCAATAGAAAATCCCCATCGTTATATGAAATTCTCACTGGCAACTTTACAGGGGATCTTCCCCTTGAAGTTGTAAACGAAGAAGACCAGGTCATTTTATCCGTGCTGGATAACATCCAGCGTATCTTGAACGCCCGGGCCGGGACCATATCTCATCTACCAGATTATGGTTTGCCGGATATGACCAAAATTCTGCAAGGCATGCCCGGAACAGCCCACGAGCTAATCGATACGCTGGCCGGTGTTCTACTCAAGTATGAACCACGTTTGCAGTCCCTTAATGTAACTTTATTCGAACAGCAAGTGCCCGGGGAGCTGCGTTACGCCATAGATGCGGAACTGAGAGGTATCGGACTTGTACGGTATGGGACCGAGTTTATGCCAGAGGGAAAGGTGATGATCAGACACTTGAAACAGCAGCAAAATCTGTAAAAACATCAATTTATCTAATCAATTCATACCCTCATTTCCATATTCTCGGCTTAACCGACCGTGCAACCTCAACACATTGGTTTCAATTGCCGTCAACACGTTCTCCGGAAAATCTGCCGATAATGAAGTCTTCACGTTATCCAGTGCTGCGGGAATCATTCTGGCAAAGTCACTCAGGATTTCATGCATCTGCACTTCCGGGAATTTCAGTGCCTTTGCTGTCGCCAAAAAATGTCGCGGATAAATTTTATTGATTACCGTTTTCTGCCTTTGGATGCATTAAGCCCCATTGCCAGTTTGAGATCGCTGATATGTATTCCCGGGCCACCCAATACCGGAAATGCTGAAATGATGTCGTAAAATGGCGTGAGTCGATAACTACCGCCGGCCTAGATAAACACAGAGAAATTTTTCGCATGGCCGTCCGTCGCGCCAATCAACCACTGGAATACCTGGAATTTCATAAAATCATAACGATCGCGAAGCGCCTCGCTGGACCCCATTAAAAACGCCATGATCCGCGCGATGCCTGGGCCTCCGTCAGATTCATATTTCACCGATGAAGGTAAACCGAATGTCTGACACATATCCTCCTGCGGCAAGCGAAGTAAAACCGTTCGTTCAGTATTCCAGCGTCTGTCAAAGCGTTCGACCGCTAACGCGCGCACCTTTCCCGCTTTAATGATTTCTGCGTCGGGAACATTCAACCCGAATTCTTTTGCCAGCAGCAGACAGTAATACTCATTATCAACACTCTGACTGAGATCGAGCGTCGCGTTGGGCTGCCTGATTTCACCAATCGGCAATTTAATGATATGCGTCGTCGGCGTTATTCCTTTCGGAATGCACCAGTCATTGCCCATTCTGAGCAGCGCGGTCTTCTCCTGCGCGCCAGCAACCGAGATGCGAAAGTCATCTTCCTCCTAATCATGTCTAGCGGGATATCTGCTTTATAAGCCGTTAATACTTCTTCAAGTCTGGCTTCAGTAAGCTTTTCCCATGCCATTATCGGGCGCGTTACGGTTTCGTCTTCTGGTAATAACGTCACGGCGCCAACGCTGTCTCGCCCTATTTCTGACAATAAATCAAACGGTTGTCTGGATTTAGCATGATAACGTTTAACGATCCGGTCGCGTAAAATCGGGCTATCGGGTAACAGGTTATCGAAGAAGTTAAATACGGCATCAGAGGTGATATTCCCCCTCTGCAATGGCAGCGAAAGCGACAATGGCCTGGCATAACGGTTGGCTAACCACTCCGGCGCATACTTAAAGGTATGGGCACCGTTGGCCAGCTTCGTCAACTCGCCTACCCGCTGGTTGTTCATCCACGTGACAAGTTTAGGCATTACCACTCCAGATCTTGCTGATCAGTTGATTCTGGCGAGGCATTTTTCGTGTCGCATAGCGTCATTGATAGCTTAAGCGACAGTAATATCTTAAAAAATGTTGTTAGCGTGGTGTTGTCAGGGTTGTTTTCGAAATTGGAAATGGTCGCCTGTTTTATACCGATTTTTTTCGCCAGCTCGCTCTGCGTCCAGCCATTTTGCTGACGAACCAGTTTCATTGCATTTGCTAATTGCGTTGGGCTATAGATCATCGGAAAGCTTATCATGCCATACGTCCACAAGAAGTTTATCCGCTTTAGGGGATATTTTCAGTTTTATCCTTTAGTGAGGATAAAGTCAATCTGCAAACGCATTTTATCCGCTTTACGGGATAAACACTGCGATAGCCGCGATCGCGGATAAAAACGACCATACAGGTATAGTGCATCTCCACTACACCGGGTGGCGTCAGCCCCATTACCCCGATGCAGTCCATTTTCTTCTGACTTTTCTGTGTGTTTTGTGTGTATTTTAGCCAAGAATGTGATCAGTACCCGATATAGTGGATCACGTCATTGCCACCATACCTGATAGCGTGATGGCACGGTTAGGAAACTTTACCTGGTACAGTGTATCGTGAATGATGATCGGCTCTGATAACGCGATGATACTGAAGTGAAAGCTGTACCCTGTGTAGTGGATCCAGTGAAAGTGCGCACCCGGTATAGTGTGCTTCATGGCTGAATCGGAGTTTGCCGCAGGTAGCCCTGCGTCCACCATCATGACAGACACTGGTCGCAGGACTCGCGAGCCGTATGTAGGTAATCCACTATGCCGGGTGAATGATATGTTGATCCATGCTGACGGACAGCTGGTTATCCACAAAAACGGAGCATAACCTTGTGACCGGAATCCGGATAAGACGAGATAATCATCATTACTGCGGCATCACCAGTAAGGGGTAACCCTGCTCCTCTTTTACTTCAGTTTCTCTATATTCAGCATAAATTCAGACGTTCCGCTGATGCTGGAAGTCGACGGAAAGAACGGGAAGCTGCGGCTGTCACCCAACCCCAGACCCAACTGAATGTGCCGGGGTCCGACCTTATGACACTGGCGTGTCGCCTTGCTGTCATGGTGGTGTCGTATACGGTGCCGGACTGATGTGCAAGTATTATTGTCACAGACATTGCAGAGAACGGGAACAATGATGACTGTCGCTGAAAAGGTGAAAACATATCGTCTGAGAAAGGCATGGTCGCAGGAACAACTGGCTGAAGTCGCCTCTCTTTCTGTAAGGACTGTGCAGCGAACTGAAAAAGGCCAGAAGCCGAGTCTGGAAACACTCAGTGCGATTGCTTCAGCCTTTGATATAAATGTTTCTGATCTCTCGGAAGAGACTTACGTTGCCAGCCAGGCTCTTGATGAACGCATCAGCGAAGCCAAAATTCAGGTAGCACAGGAAACCCGGTTTTATCGGATTCTGGTTACTGCTGTTCTGGTATGCACAGCATTAATGATAATTAACTCTCTGTTTACCCCGGAAAGTTACTGGTCCGTTGTGGTAGCTGTTATATGGGGAGGACTTGTCATACTCAGGGGAATACGCGTGTTTATCATGCGAGGGAAAATCGCCTTATGGCAACAACGCAGGTTGCAGAAAATTCTTCGGTCAGGAAATAAAATATCGAATAACAATACCACTGAAAAGTAATGGTGTGCCGATTCACCTGTACTGAAAAAGATTAACTTTCGTAACTGGGACAACTTATGAATATTGCAATCTTTTTAAGAGATACACCTGTCTGGATATGGATCCTGCTGGCTTTTTTACTGCGACGCGGCTTTGCTGCTCTTTATGTCCGGGAGATGACAATCAGGCGGTTGTTTTTTCTCCCAGTGCTTTTTCTTGTCTGGGGGGCATATGGTGTTATCACTGAGACAGCACTTGCTGGCGCAAGCCTTTCAATGATGGCAGCAGGACTGCTCGCAGGCACGGCTCTTGGATACAGGTTGTGGCGCTTACAGCCACCGCTGAGAGATTCAGATAATCCGGGCATGATTATCAGGGCTGGGACGCCGCTGACCCTGGGGCTGATTGTGATTACTTTTTGCATGAAGTTCATACTTACTTCAGCCATTTATCTGCAACCGGGATTACGGTCATCCGCAAGTTTTTGTATGTTGTTTGGCGGTGTAACAGGACTTATTGATGGCGTATTCTGGGGAGGAACCCTGAGCCTTTTCATCCCTTGGTACAGCAGAAGATGATTAACCGTAACTACCGGTGATCGAAACCCAAAGGACCCGCTATTCATTGTTGTTGGCTCACGCCAGATGAAATTGAAATTTTCGCTTGTGGTAAGCGATGGTCGCACAGTTAGGGTATACCCCAAGGCATAAACGCTATAAGCGTTGTAGGATTGCTCTTGGATCTGTGACAATTGATAACTTACAAAAAGCTTTGCTTAAAATCCGTAAACCGTGGAGAACGAGCAATATCGTTATCCCGTCATTTATTTAATTAAATGTCTGCTTCACAGCAGACACTCAACAGCGCCGTCCGCGTCTATAACTGACCTATCGCGCTTAATGTTCTATATTGCTGTT
This sequence comes from Escherichia sp. E2586, assembly GCF_005781105.1. Lineage (NCBI taxonomy): Bacteria > Pseudomonadati > Pseudomonadota > Gammaproteobacteria > Enterobacterales > Enterobacteriaceae > Escherichia > Escherichia sp. E2586. The sequence continues at coordinate 113 of NZ_VATN01000040.1, read as the reverse complement.
CTGTTAACCGACTGGGGCCGAGTGACATTTATCGCAAGCCATGCCTAAGTGCGTACAATGAATCGCATAAAAAAGTAACTTATTGATTTTAATGTCAAAGCTCAGTGAAAATG
>NZ_VATN01000039.1:0-12543 GCF_005781105.1 Escherichia sp. E2586 | reverse complement strand
GCCAGTTTTTGTTGACCACTACAAAGCCATGATCGATGCCTGATAACGTAGTTGCCTGTGTTACCCGGTATAGTGGATATCCTTCTCCTCTCGCTTTGATTTACCTCGTATAGTGTATCTCCACTACACCGGGTGGCATCAGCCCCACTACCCCGATGCAGTCCATTTTCTTCTGCCTTTTCTGGGTGTCTTGTATGTATTTTAGCCAAGAATATGATCCTCACCCGGTATAGTGGATCACGTTATTGCCACCATACCTGATAGCGTGGCGGCACGGTTAGGAAACTTTACCTGGTACAGTGTATCGTGAATGATGATCGGCTCTGATAACGTGATGATACTGAAGTGAAAGCTGTACCCTGTGTAGTGGATCCAGTGAAAGTGCGCACCCGGTATAGTGTGCTTCATGGCTGAATCGGAGTTTGCCGCAGGTAGCCCTGCATCCATCATCATAACAGACACTGTCCGCAGGACTCGCGAGCCGTATGTGGGGTCGGTTTGGGAAATGGAAAATTTTGTACGTTAAGCGCATTATTTAACCACTCCTGATTTGTAAGGGCCTGATTTAAAGTCAGTGGTCATCGCATTTAGGTTATCCGATTGAGTCAAGACCCTCTAAGAAATGCCGTATAGTTTTTTTCACCGGAAACCTGGATTTTTCCGCGCCCAGTAACCACGGGCGCGGTTTCGTAAACGACCGGTTGAGAAACAACGATTTTGATGCTGAAACCTGCCACATAACCCGTAACTTATTCAACGTCATACAAATCAGATAGTTTTTAAAACGAAATACCCTCCATTACTTACAATGTTTTTCCTATAAGTCCGCTTTCGGATTTTTATCACAACAGCATGTAACAAAAAATGTAACTGTTACAGTGAGTTATCAGTGCAAAGGTACACATCCGCACTAGGCAATCATCCCACTCATTGCATTGATCTTAACCAATAAAAGATCACATATGAAACATTCAACCGCCAGGGCACCTATTTATAGTTAATCCCCCTGTAAATGACGACATAAGCAGTGAACAAAAAAACCTTTACCCCAATACTTAGAGATGCGCCCTGTTACATGATAGATGAAAATTCTTAATAGAATTACAATGACAGATTTTTGATCTGCAAAGTTGATATTTTTTAGCAAAACGCTCTATCATCGCTTTGTAAAGATACCTCGTGGTAACTATCACCACTGCCCAACAAAGGGAATGATATGGCAGATTCCAGCTTCCAGAATGAAGTGCCAAAAGCACGCGTCAACATCCAGCCTGACCTGCACACGGGTTCTGCCCAAAAGAAAGTAGAGTTGCCCTTAAAACTTCTCGCGGTGGGAAATTTCAGCAACGGCAAAGAAACTCTCCCGTTTTCTGAACGCAGCAAGTTAACTATTTCAAAACACAACTTTAATAGCGTTCTATCCGAGCTTAACCCAGAGTTCAGTATTGATGTTGCCAACACCCTGAGAGGGTATGGACGTCAATCTGTCGCTGGTATCTCAGATGCCGAAAGCAAAAGCATAAGGCGGGCGCAGAGATGAAAATTTATCGTCCATTGTGGAACGAGGGGGCTTTACTGTCCCCTCAGCAGTTCCAGCAACAGGCAGAATGGGAGTCTTTTCGCAGCGCCGGTGCAACCGCACTGGCATCTGCATTCCCCTGGGGTGTGGAAAAGATTGAGTTTAACGACAGTCTTCTTTCATCGGGTCTGATCCAGATTACGCAGTTACGTCTCTGGCTGGAAGATGGAACGCTGATTGATGCGCAAAGAAGCGATCTGCCTCCGGCGCCACGTGAGTTAGATGCCAGTCAGCTGGCAGGTCTTGATGCAGTAACTGTCGTTATCGCACTGCCTCATATGCAGCCGGGTGTTGCCAACGTTGAGCAGGAAGGCATCTTCCCGGATCGACCGCTTCGCTATCGCGAAGAATGGGTGACGTTGCCGGATGCATTTGGGCCTGAAGAAGAATCAATGGCAGTTGCCCGGTTCAATTTCTCCATCCGGTTTGCCCATGAAAGTAATGATTCCTGGAAAGTCTGCCCTGTAGCAAGGCTAATCCGGGACGGACATAATGCGTGGCTACTGGACCCGTCTTTCATTCCTCCCGTTGCGTCATTTTCGGCAAGCCCGGTTCTTCGCGAACGTCTGGTGCTGTTAAATCGCCAGTTACGTTCCCGACGCCAACGTTTGATGACAATGCGTCGTGAGAGCAACGAGAGACTTGCCGATTTTGCCGTCGCCGATGTTTCCCTTTTCTGGTTGCTGAATGCGCTAAATTCCCACGCTGGGGTGCTGACGGAATACGAACGTTTTCCTTCCCGTCCGCCTGAACAGGTGTGGGCTGAGCTTGCACGCCTGGCAGGAAGCATGCTGACCTTTTCCCTGGACCATGATCTCGACGCCATACCGGGGTATGACCACGAGGATCCCGCCAATACGTTTCCTCCGCTGTTTGACCTGATCTCGGGGTTACTTGAGGCAAGTCTGCCATCCCGGGTCATTGCTCTGGAAATGTCCCGTCCGGACGGCCAAACCTGGAAAGCAAACCTTCACGATATTCGTCTGCGCGAAGAGGCGGACCTCTACCTCTCTGTTCGCTCAGACATACCGGCCTGGCAGGTTGCCGATAAATTCCCGGCACTTTGTCAGGCGGGTTCACCTGATGACGTCAATGAGATCTATGGTGTTGCACTCAAGGGGATCCCTCTGATCCCTGTCAGCAGGGTCCCGGCGGCTTTGCCTGTACGCATGGAAAACCAGTACTTCGCGCTTGATATGGAAAGCCCCGCTGCGCATGAAATGCAGGAGCAGGGCGTGTGTATGTTCTACGTGCCTGAAATGCTTGGCGCACTGGAACTTGAACTGTTTGCGGTATTGCGCTCATGAAACAGGATATCGATATCGACCAGCTGATGACAGAGACCTGGCTCACCGTCACCATGCTGAAGAAAGGCGCCGTCACGCTCAATGGTAGTGCGCTTTACGACAAGTGCGTTAAACAGGTTGAAAGTGTGCGGGAAGCGCTGGAGCGTGCCGGTTATGACGAGGACAGTGTCGGGCATATTTCCTACGCACAATGTGCCTTGCTGGACGAGGCGGTGATGAGCCGTAAGCCTGAAAAGTGCGAGGAAGGAGAAGAGCCGAAAATTGATGAGGGCCAGGTGGCATGGCGTAAAGTCCCGCTTCAGGCACGATTTTTCGGATCACTTCGAGCAGGTGAGGCGCTGTGGGATAGCATTGCAGAGGTCCTGCGTCAGCCTTCACCGAACCCGGCCGTTTTGACGTGTTATCACCGGGTAATTGCCCTGGGTTTTCAGGGTGTGTACGGATTGAAGGCGGTCAGTCAGTCGCAGCGGGATGAAGTCGTCAAAGCCCTGTCTGAGCGATGCTCTCCGCCTGATGCAGGCCTGTCACTGATTGTTCACCGGATGGGGAAACATCGCTGGAGTCTGATGCGTTCAGTCTGGTTCTGGATAGCGCTTGCCATCATCCTTACCGGTGTTATCTGGTGGGGCGGTCATCTGTGGCTCCAGGCACTCTTGTCAGCACAAATACCGGAGCTACGTAACTAATGCGTAGATCAGTCATTATTCCGGTTGCCCTGCACACCTTTGCAGCTGTTGGCACATTGCTGTGGTTGCTCTGGTATTTCATCCCAACAGGGAACGTGTTTAAAGGTCTGACCACGGTGCTGATCCTCCTGCTGGCAGACTGGACTGTTTTTAATAACTGCAGCCGGGAGCAGCCGGTATCCGACACCTCCGTTTCAGCTGCTGACCTGCCACTACTCGACACCCAGGGCCCCGTTGTACTGGTATGCGGTGACGGGCTGGGTGCGCTGTTTCAGGGGAGTCCTCTGCGTAAAACAGCTCAGGGTTGGTGGCTCCGGGCCGATGACGTCAGCCGGTTAACGGATGTTGTCCGCAGCATACAGGCGCAGTTCCCACGCCAGGTCGGTCAGCTTTCGGTTATGTACCGTTGCCTGCCAGACCATCATCAGGATGAAGCGGTTCTGCGCTCCACATTAAAGACGCTCCGCCAGCAGAGTAAACAAATCAAAACTCTGACGGGTTTCACACTACCGGTTGTGGTGAGTGCCGAATTCTCCGGACCTGAGACTCCGTGGATAATCGTTCGTGGTGACAAGCCGATTGTATGTCCGGTAAATGATTCGCCGCAGGCTTTCATCGACTGGTTGCAGGCTAATGACAATATTACGGCACTACCCGTGATCAGTCAGGCATTTTCATTTATCCGTAAAACCCTGACTGATGAGCTTGAGAAACCTGATCGGTTAACCCCGCCTGAACGAGCGTTTTCCGTGGCACTGCGCCTCGGTACCGTCCTTCTCGAAACCCAGTCAGTCTGGACCGACTGGCTATATTCCCGCACCTGTTTGCAGTTTTCCCGAAAGCCTGGGCAGATAGATCCGGAAAGTTTATTTCCGGATGCGGTTCTGCCGCTGCTGGCACCTTTTGCATCAACGGTGCAGGGGGGGCAACGTACCCGTCGCCTGGTCCTGCTGATGTGGGTGTGTGCTCTGACCGCATTGGGTATTTCTGCGCTCAATAACCGTGACCTGATCTGTCAGGTGAGCACCGATTTGCAGCGCTGGAATGCAATCCCGATGAACCACTATCGCCCTAAGGCAGAATCACTGGTTGCCCTGAAGCAGGATGCGCTCCTGCTTGAACGCTGGCAGCGTCAGGGAGAGCCTTTCCGTTACAGCCTGGGCTATTACCCGGGGCTACGCCTGTGGCTGGCCGTGCAACAGGCTATCGATACCTGGACTCCACCACCAACACCTAAACCAAAACCAGCATCTAAACAAAAACCAGTACCGAAAATTGTTCGTCTCGACGGCATGTCGCTGTTTGATTCCGGCAAATCGGCACTCAAAGACGGCTCTGCCAAAATACTCGTCAATGCACTGGCAGGGGTCAAAGCCAGACCAGGCTGGCTCATCGTGGTCAGTGGCCACACAGACAATACCGGCAGCGTTCAGCTTAACCAGACCCTGTCTTTACAACGAGCGGAGGCCGTTCGTAACTGGATGCGTGATACCTGGGACGTCCCGGAAAGTTGCATTGACGTGCAGGGTTACGGTGACAGCCGACCGGTTGCATCAAACGACACGCCTGATGGCCGTGCGCATAACCGCCGTGTCGAGATCAGTCTGGTACCCCAGGCTGACGCCTGTCGTCTGCCAGGCGCGTAACACACGTCACAGGATGTACGTGACGTTTCAACTAAAGAAATGGAGAAGTAAACATGGCAATCCCAGTTTATCTGTGGCTGAAAGACGATGGCGGCGCTGACATCAAGGATGCCTCCTTCGAGAAGCATAACCACCTTGAGCAGATCGAGCTGCACTACGAAAAAATCACCTGGACCTACAAAGACGGCAACATCATTCATTCCAATTCCTGGAACGAACGCACCACAGCATAAGACTCTGGCGGGCAGATCCTTTCTGCCCGCCTTTTTTTTACTCCGCACAGCGCCTGTCAGACGGACGCTTTGCAGAGCAGTCTCACAATTTATCGGCATGAACCTTATGGGCATCGGTTGACGGCCAGGGGCGGTAGCGTGCCTGAACAAGAGGGAACGAAATGGAACATCATTCAGCAGTCCTGCTACGACGACTTACCCCTTATTGCGCCAGAGCACTGGAGGGGGCGGCTTTTTTATGTCAGACCCGTGCGCATGCGGAAATCACGCCTGAGCACTGGCTGTTGAAACTGCTGGAGCAGGCAGAAGGAGAGCCGTCATGAGCAGTTCCCTCTCCAACAAGGCTACCAGCCTGGTACATCAGCTTTTAGGGCAATCACGGTACCGGGTTGAAGTGCATGAATGCGACCATTTCCTGGATGTGTTACGTTACAACGCCGTTGAATCACTCAGCCAGCCCTGGCGCTATAACGTGGCGGTCACCAGCTCTTCTGCGGATATTGCTTGTGACTCGTTACTGCTGAAGCCCGCTTCATTCACTTTCCAGACACCCGTGTTTGACGGAACTCCGGCCCAGCCGGTCAGGACGGTATTTGGCGTGGTTGAGTCGTTTCGCCGCGTGTCTACCTCGAACGATGAAACCTATTACGCGCTGACGATCGTTCCCCGTATTGCCCTTCTGGGCTATACGAAAGGGAGCGAGATCTACCTCAATCAGTCAGTCACTGAAGTGGTTGAACAGGTACTGCGTAAACACTGTCTGGAAGGGCCTGATTTCGAGTTCCGCCTCTCCCGCGAATACCCCTCCCGGGAGCTCATCACCCAGTGGCGGGAAACCGACCTTGAATTTATCCAGCGTCTGCTGGCAGAAGTGGGCATTTACTGGCGCTATGAAATGGACAGCCGTCTTGAACAGGACGTGGTGATTTTCCAGGACAGCCAGCAGCAGTATGAATTTGGTGTCACGCTACCGTTACGCAACCAGGCCGGGATGAGTGACAACGGGCAGGAGAGCATCTGGGATATTCAGACCGCATATAACGTGGTGAGCGGAGGTGTGGCCACCCGGGACTACAACTACCGTGAAGCGCTACAACCTCAGGACAGTATCGAGAGCATTTTCAGCAAAGAAGGGATCACCACCGGAGAAACATACCATTATGCTGAACCTTTCCTGACAGCAGGTGACGCTGAAATCCCGGAGACCGGGGCATACTTTGCCCGTCTGCGTCACGAACGTATTCTGAATGCGCAATATCACGTCAGCGGGCATTCCTCCAGCCCTCATCTGGCTCCGGGTCAGGTACTGGAAACTGACGGAACGCTTCCCGATACCGTGAAAGAAGGCATTGTCATCACCACGGTGCGCACCAGTGGCTCACGAAAAAGTAGCTTTACCCTGACCTTTGAAGGCATCCCGTATAGCGAAACCGTCTGTTATCGTCCGGCGCTGCTCAGTCGCCCGGTGATATCCGGCTCGCTTCCGGCCCGGGTGGAAAGCACACAGAAAGGTGACACCTGTTCCTGGCTCGATCCGGACGGGCGCTACCGGGTAAAACTGGACTTTGACCGCAACAGTACTGAACAGGGTTATGCCTGTTTGTGGCTGCGGCTGGCCAGGCCCTATGCCGGTGATACGTACGGCTTCCACTCACCACTTATCGACGGAACGGAAGTGGCCGTCGTATTTGACAGCGGAGACCCGGATCGTCCCTACATCGCCTATGCCCTGCACGACTCAGAACATCCGGACCCTGTCACCAGTGACAACCATACGCGAAACGTGTGGCGCACTCCTGCGAACAATAAGTTGCGGATGGAGGATAAGCGCCAGGAAGAGCATATCAAGCTCGCGACGGAATATGGCAAAACGCAACTGAACATGGGACACCTGGTCAATGGCCAGCGTGAAAAGCGCGGAGCCGGTTTCGAACTGCGAACGGATGAACATGGTGCTGTACGTGCGGCAAAAGGGCTGTTCCTGACGGCTGATGCCCAGGCCAAAGCCCAGGGACCGGTACTGGAAATGGCCCCTGCGATAAGTCAGATTAATCAGGCCAACAGCCAGATGCAGGCGCTGAACAGCGCCGCTGAAGCCGCCGGAGCCCTGATCTCTGATATCAATACTCAGATTAGTCTTGTGACTGACAAAATCAGGGACCTCCAGTCTGCGGTCCTACTGGGTAGCGCTCCGCAGGGGGTGGCGTTTACCTCAGGTGAACATCTTCAGCTCAGCAGTACCCGCAATACCATGATCAATGCCGGTCAACATCTTGATATCGGTGCGATGAAAAATCTGTCGGTAACGGTGGAAAAAGCCCTTGGTCTGTTTGTCCATAAAGACGGGGCGAAGCTGGTTGCCAACCAGGGAGACATCGAGATTCAGGCTCAGCACAACACGATGGCCCTGTTTTCTGAAAAACAGCTGACGGTGACCTGTAGTAAAGACGAAATTATTATCAGCACCCCGGAAACGCTGACGCTGAACGGTGGCGGCTCTTACCTGAGACTGAGTAAGAACGGGATTGAGCATGGCTCCAAAGGGAATATGGTGATGAAGGTAGCGAGCTATCTGGTGCCCGGAAATGGCAGCAGCCTGCCACTGGAAACACCGGACTTTAAAATGACAGACGTTACGGTCACGGCTAAAAATTCCTCCAAATGGAGCAGTGAATAGCATGGAAGGGGATTTATGACAGCAAAGTTACCCAAAATCAGTTACCCCGTACCGTCAAACAAAAATGGCCATGCCTTTTCCTCTGTGGAAGCGTTGTTATCGATGATCGGAGGGGAAAGCTCAGGACTGTATCTGGTGGGAAGTCAGGGAATGTGGCATGGCGGTATTCATATTACTGATGCCACCATTCCCTGGTGCGCCCTGAGTACTGACAGTGAAGCTGAGAATGAATATTGTCGTGAGCTTTATAAAGGGGAGCAATTTATTCGTTGTATGGCCGATGGTGAAATAGTTGCCTGGCGGGTATGCAAGGATTACGAGAGTGCCGCGATTGAATGGCGAGGTGAAAAGTTGTTCATTTCGACCTCTTTTGTGCTGGTGAAACATTATATCCAGCCGGCTGATAACGCAGAAAGTGGACTGACGTTTTTTACGCTGTACATGAATCTGGCGCCCTATGCTGCTTATGAACAACAGGGTAGCCAGGCGGACAGAAAAGTGGCAGGCGTCCAGCGCTATTACACCAGTGCGGAAGATGTGCAGACATGCCGCGCAGCCGGAAAACTGAATAAAGACACGGTAGTCACGTTGAGTGACGCTATTGTGACCCGCACCAGCGACCTGCGTCAGTTTACCGAAGTGACCATTATCAGAGAGACGAAAAATGCAGCGGGAGACACGCTTGCAGCGAGAACAAAAGTCTGGACGGTATCAGACAGGGGGGCTCTGAAGGCTGTTAAATCAGCACTCGTTCCGTCCTGGTGGGCAAAATGTACTCCGGCTTACACTAATGAGTCAGAAGGCGTGGTGAACTGCACTTCGCGTACAGACTGGGCGTACTATCTGAGCAGTGACGATGTGCTGCAAGATAAAAATGCAGGCAGACTGACAGCCGATTTCCCGCTTTCATACGAGCCCGGTAATACCGCACAGCAGATCATCCGTCCAGGTAAGAATCCAGGCGATGCAGCAAGAACATTCAGTCTGGTCACTCTGGGCCGGGATAAGGATAAGTTGAAAAAGGGCGACCGGGTATGGGTAGTATCAGACGGCGACAGTCTGACGCCGGTTGCACCAGCAGCATCCGGTAGTGGATCCGTTTTTAATGATGTGTATGTCCCGCCAGTCCCTGTGACTGTCAGTGCAGGGGCTAATCTCGGCCATATGGGTTTTTATCAGCTACCTGAGGAAAACGGTAAACGCTCGCGCTACCAGGTACATATAGAGTGCCTGAGCATGGATGATATAGAAAAGTTCATCACCAACCCCGGAAGAGCAGGAGAGGATGCGCCAGTGTATCTGACCTGGCAAACCAACGCTCCATTATTTGAAAAGGGTGAGCGGGGAATGGTTGCGGGCAGTCGAAAAACAAAAGCCTCAGGAATTCTGACGCTGGCCAAAGTCCCTGGCGTTGATGCCGGGGGGAATACACTGACCAGTAACCAGGATGCTGCGTATTATCAGATACGCCCGGAAGGTGGCTGGTTACCTGCTGCCAGTGTAAAAAAGGTATCGCAGTACGCGTTAGGCGAGCTGGGGTTTGTGACGCTGAATAAAGCACCAACGAGCTTTGACCTGATTGATGGGATAAAACAACCGTATAACGTGGTTAAGGGTATTCTGGAGCAGTTGTATAAAGCAGCACAGGATGAAACGCGTACCACTCATGCCCTGAACAAATATAACTACCAGCAACTGCTGGAGATGATAGACAATAACCAGGACGGGTATTACTCGGAGCAGGAGTATCTTCAGGCGATCCATAATATCTCTTACCGCGATCGCTTATACCGTGTAATTGCGAAACACGCCAGTGAATGGTACTACGGTAAAGATGACCCGTTGTGGAAAAACTATCTGGATACATTAACCGGAGATGCACCGTTATGGAAAACGTATTTGGAAGCATTTCTGGATAAGATGACGTGGATGAAGGCAGTGTCTGAGAAGGGCGTGGCGCTGGGACCGGAGCCGTGGCATATGCATCCGGTGGTGTTTTTGGAGGCTATAGGAGATAAACGTATTGTTCATATAACAGTGGATATGCTTTATAAAGTATTCAATGGATTAAGATCACCAGCGAAATTTTCATTTCTTCAGGATATTGCCGATGAAATTAATAATCATGCGATTGAATACAAACTAGACAATGTATTGAGAGTCAATCATTTTTTTGCTCAAATAAGAGAAGAGATGGGAGGGATGGCTAGCCCTGTTGAAGCCCTTAATTATAGCGAAGAGGGTTTGAAGGCAAACTTTAGTTATTTTAGAAGACACCCTGTAGAAGCAAATGAATATTCATATACGAAACTTAATGGAAGAATTACGAAGCATGCAAATGAGATTGCTATTGCTGATAGAGTTTATGCTAATAGATTAGGAAATGGAAATATTTCGTCAGGTGATGGTAGTGCATATAGAGGTAGAGGAGGTATTCATCTTACAGGAAAAATAAATTACCAAGGATTTTCTGATTACTATAAAAAGAATTGGGTGGATGATATTGATTTTATAAAGAATCCATCATTGCTTGAGGAAGGAATTTACTGTATGCGATCAGCTATTTATTTTTGGCTTCGCGAAAAACTTTATGACATTGCTGATCAAGGGGATACAGGTTCAATAGTGGATAAAATAACAGCAAAAGTGAATTTAAATACAACTAGCTATGCAAAACGTCGGGAACATTTTGAAAGAATCAAATCAACTAACGTCTTTACTGATGCATTTTAATTAACTGAAAATCAAGGTTAGACGATGGTTAAAATTAAAGCTTTTTTAGGCTGTTTCGTGCTGTCGCTAAGTGCTTCAATTCAGGCAGCATACGTTCCATACGTAGTAAATAATTATGAAGGTTATATAGGGAAATATCCTGTGCATTTATCCCTCCAGTATTATGACTTTGGGAAAAATGTGAACGTAGAGGGAAATTATTATTACGATAATCATAGAACCTCCATTCCACTATATGGTGTGAATGAATCAAATTTGATTGTGTTATGTGAGGCCGTTAGTAATGAGAGTTTCGATAAATATATTATTCAAGGTGAGAAGTTTGAAATTGCAAAATGTCCTTTCAAGTTAACACGAAACTCTGTTGGTTTTTCAGGTGAATGGAGCAATGCTCGCTCCACTTTAAAAGTGGACTTAAGGGAGACATCCAGACTTAGTGATGGTGTTTTGAAAGGGGAGGCTAAAGAACTGGATATTCCATTTTGGGGGCAAACTAAACAGCATGCTTTCATTGGGATATATATAGAGGGGGAGGAAGGTATTGTTATCAATAAAGTAAATGTAATTGATAAAGTAAGTGGTAAATTAATACAAGTCATTAACCCACAATTGAATGGCTGTGAATTTGGTTCATATATGACGTCTATTTTTCAAAACTTAGAAAACGATGGAGCTCAGATTCACCTGAATTGTTACAGTATTGGGCCGGATATTAGTGTTAATTACATATTTAATAAGCAAACACAGAAATATGACATGATTACAGAGTAAAGCAATATTATTTTGGACTTTTATACTGACTTAGGCGTTTAGAGGATATCTAAAAAATCAGCAGAACTGATTTTAAAAGCTAAAGGATATCAGAAGAATTCTTATGTATCTAAAGTCAGTAATGCAAATAGTGTTACAGTTGAATATGGTTGTGATCTGGTAATCACACCAGTAAATGGTACTATATCAAGGATATCCTGCTGTTTAAATGCAGAGGTGTGTTACAGATTACTGGTCGTGATAATTACACCAAATGAATACGAAAAATGCTTCATGATGAATACAATAATCGCCTGATAGTAAATTACATAATGGATGATGACATGACTCATTGTATAAATGCAGTTGAAGATCAAGAGCAGTTGTTATCACGTATTGCAGAAATCAGAAAGGATTATTACCGTTCTTTAACTATAACCAACGGTGAACCTAATGCACAGATTAAATTCCTCAATGGCTGGATAAATAGAGTTAATGATTGTTTGAGGGTTGATATATGAAAAGAATATTATTGCTTTTAATTTTTATTTCATTTCACTCAATAGCTAATTTTTCTGGTCATTGGGTAAAGGAGAATGACTCACAATCGCTAACATTGGATTTAGACGAAGATGGTGCTCATCTTGTTGGTAAATATTGCTTTATAACTAATGACGGAAATAGAATTGACTGTTCTGAAGGCAATGATAGAAACATTAACGGTATAATCAAAGATAATGTTGGAATTGTGGACTTTGAAAGTACATTTGGGGGTATTGGTCAGGCAACTATATCAATTAAAAAGAATGTCCTTAAATATACCATCACTAATCCTACTCCATTTGTGAATGCTAATATGTCTGTGCCCAATGTGATATTTTAAAAAAAATAGTGCAAGTCTCAGGCAAAGATGATCTCCTCCCTGAAAACAG
>NZ_VATN01000038.1:0-26110 GCF_005781105.1 Escherichia sp. E2586 | reverse complement strand
GAATTTCAGGATTTTTCTCTTTGTTGTTACGACCATCTTGTGAAGTGTTTCACGTTGTCGTCTCAACGGAGGCGCATTATAGGGATCCCAATTTTTTGCACAAGTACTTTTTTGATCTTTTTTTCTGTTTGTTGTTTTTTCACCCTTTTTGCTGCATTCACACACAAAACGGTGCTTTTTTGCATACTAAAAGACTTGCACAAGGCCAATAATGCACCCAAAGTCATTAGTAAATCATTTATTGTTGAGGTAAGTATGTCTGATGTTTTACGCCCATACCGCGATCTTTTTCCACAAATCGGTCAGCGCGTAATGATCGACAGTAGTAGTGTGGTTATTGGTGACGCCCGCCTGGCTGATGATGTGGGGATCTGGCCGCTCGTTGTGATTCGTGGCGATGTGAATTATGTACAAATCGGTGCCCGCACTAATATTCAGGATGGTAGCGTCTTACACGTGACCCATAAATCAACGGCTAATCCACAAGGCAATCCGTTGATCGTCGGTGAAGACGTTACGGTTGGACATAAAGTGATGCTCCACGGCTGCACCATTGGCAATCGAGTTTTGGTTGGGATGGGCTCAATTTTACTTGATGGCGCAATAGTAGAAGATGATGTGATGATTGGTGCAGGTAGCCTGGTCCCACAAAATAAACGACTGGAGAGCGGATATCTGTATCTCGGTAGCCCCGTCAAACAGATCCGCCCGTTAAGTGATGAAGAGAAGGCTGGGTTACACTATTCCGCAAATAATTACGTGAAATGGAAGGACGAATATCTGGATCAGGGTAACCAGACCCAGCCTTGATCATCTTCACTTTGTTCCTGAATTAAGTTTTCCGCTTCCTCTTCCAGGTCCCAGCGATGCTGACGAAAATTCGCTAACCACTGTTCTGGCGTATCTCCTGCAAAGCGGTTCGCCAGACTCTCTCCAGTAATAGCGCAAGTGAGCTGCATACCATTTACAATAGCTGGAAAACAAACGCATTTTTTACTCTCGTTCCACTCTTCCCTGTCTGGAAACTGGATGGCCTGATTCACGCGGACAACTCCTCCTGCAATTGCTTTATAACTGGTGCTACGTCAGGCAGAACACCGTGCCAGAGAAGGAAGGCATGAGCCGCCTGCGCCACTAACATCCCCAATCCATCCGCATTACGTTTTGAGCCTTGCTGTTCACACCATGCCAGAAAGGGCGTTTTTCCCTTCTGGTAGAACATGTCATAACAACAAATACCTGAATGGACGAGCGATGCCGGGATCGCCGGAACATCTCCACTAATGCCACTGGATGTCGCGTTAATAATAAGATCGAACTCGTGACCGTCCAGTTCGTCCATACCCAACGCCTGAACACTACCAGTGTGCGCAAACAATTTAGCCAACTCTTCCGCGCGAGAAACCGTTCGGTTAGTGATTGTCACCGCACAGTCCAGAGAGAGAAGCGGCAGTAATACCCCACGAGATGCCCCACCAGCGCCGATAAGCAGAATACGTAAACCAGAGCGAATAAAAGACAGACGTTCCAGATCGCTTAACAAGCCTACACCATCGGTATTGTCACCCAGTAGGCGTCCATCTTCTAACCGCTTGAGGGTATTAACAGCACCAGCCAACGCTGCCCGTTCAGTAAGCTCATCCGCTCTGGCAAAAGCCTCTTCTTTAAAAGGCACTGTCACATTCGCACCTTTACCACCAGCACTAAAGAAAGCGTTTAGCGTGTTGATGAAATCATTGATGGGTGCCAGCACGCGGCCATAGGGATGTTCAATATTCAGTTGCTGTGCAAATTGCTGATGAATGAATGGCGATTTGCTGTGGGCTATCGGATTACCAAAAACAGCATAGGTTTCCATTATGTTACCCCTGTCGAAACAGTTCACCCGTCAGGGCATCACGAATTTCTGAAGGATTTAAACGACCGCCCGTTTCACCTCGCACAACCGGGAAATCAGCACCAAACTGTGCGTGAACTTCCTCTATTGTTCGACAAGGTGGTAATCCACTCAAGTTGGCACTGGTAGAAACCAGCGGTTTACCATAAGTCTGGCACAAAGCAACCACCAACGGATGGTCGGTAACTCGTACAGCAAGCGAATCAAAGCGGCCCGTCAACCATCGTGGTGTTGTCGCAGGCGCGGGAAAGACAAAGGTGACAGGACCAGGCCAGCGAGAAAAAATGGTTTCACGCTGCGCGTCAGTCAGCATGCTGTCATCAATATAGGGTTTAAGCTGCTCGTAATTTGCCGCGATTAAAATCAGCCCCTTATCAACCGGACGCTGTTTTAAATCCAACAGTCGCATCACTGCTGTTTCGCTATCAGGATCGCACCCGACACCAAAAACGGCTTCCGTTGGATAGGCGATGACACGTTCTTCATTGAGGACATCTATCGCAGCTGCGATAGCGTCTCCTTGCAGGTTATTATTCACGTTATTATTCCGCCGAAACCGGCTTTCCACATTGTTTACTGGCACAGAAATGTTTAACACCCTGCGCGGTTTTCTTTTCGATGAGTAGCGGATAATGACACTCAGGGCACTCTCCGGCTATTGGTTTGAAGTTAATAGCAAATTGACACTCAGGGTAGCGATCACAGGAGTGAAATGTTTTGCCATAACGGGAGCGGCGCTGGACCAGATGGCCCGTCCGACATTGAGGACAGGTAATTGCTGTTTCGTCCGGTTTATCGATAAGTTCGGTATGTTCGCATTCAGGGTAGTTACTGCAACCAATAAACATACCAAAGCGTCCCTGGCGTAATACCAGATTTGCGCCACATGCAGGGCAAACCTGCCCCTCCAGAACTTTGACGATATGCCCATCCGCTGAAGATTTCAGAGGACGGACGTAGTCACACGCCGGATACTGTGAGCACCCAAGAAACGGACCGTGTTTCCCGGATCGAATAACCAGTTCAGCCCCGCACTTTGGGCAGGACTCATTATTACGCACCGTGAACAGTGCTGATTTCGCCATAACAACTTATGCTGAATTAAAGAAATGATTAATGCAGCATACCTTCATTCACTTCAAAGAGTAATTCTTCCATTTGCTGGTACGCATTTTCGCAGCCCGGGATGTTGAACAACACCATCAGGATCACCCATTTCAGATCATCCAGTTCGAACTCTGCGTTATCCAGCGCGAGCACTCGCTCTATCACCATTTCACGAGTTTCAAGGTTGAGCACCTGAATCTGCTCAAGGAAAAGCAGAAACCCACGGCAGCTGGCATCCAGTCGTTCACACTCTTCCGGTGTATAAATACGCATGGAGAGAGGATCAGAGGCAAGTTGCATCGGTTCTGCCAACCCTTCCTGATAATCCGCAAGTTTTTCCAGCCATAGCAGGGCATTGTAGATATCTTCTCGCTCAAAACCTGCGTCGGTAAGATCCTGTTCAAGTTTGTCTTGATCCACACGCAACTCAGCTTCAGTGTGAATATAGGTTTCAAACAAATACATTAGTACGTCGAACATGGCATGCCCTCCTCAATCGGACATAGCCGCCGGGTACAGCTGCGATCCATCCTGCTAACTCCAGTTCAAGTAGTTGAGTAACTACCTCTGGCACAGGTTGGCCGGCACGTTCAGCGACGACGTCAACAGGTGTTACCTCATCTCCTACGTTAGCCAGGAGCTCAGGAAATGGCAATGCCACGTCTTCCTGATCTGATGAATAAAATGATTTTTCATGGGCATCTGGCAACCAGTGCAATCCATATTGCAAATTTTCCAGAATTTCTTCCGGTTCCGTCACAAGAATCGCACCTTGTTTTATAAGCCAGTGGGGGCCTTCACTTCCGGGACTCCCTAATGGACCGGGCAAAGCAAAGACTTCACGTCCCTGCTCAAGCGCACAACGCGCTGTCACCAGTGAACCACTGCGCAAAGCCGCTTCCACCACCAGTACACCTTTACTTAGACCACTAATAATGCGATTTCTTCGCGGGAAATTGTAAGCAAGAGGAGGGGTATCAAGGGGAAACTCCGAGACAAGAGCCCCACCATGTTCAAGCAGACTGGTAGCAAGTCGGGCATGGCGACGCGGATGAATGGTATTTAGCCCATTCCCCAGCACAGCAACACTGACACCATTTACCTGCAAGGCCGCTTTATGCGCTACACCATCGATTCCTCGCGCCAGCCCACTGGTAATTGTCACGCCTCGCGCCGCCAGCGCCTCACATAACAGCCGCCCCCACCGTTCGCCATACCATGAATGCGCCCGGCTTCCCACTACGGCCAACTGAAATGATTGCAGCGCTTGTAGATCACCAGCAACAAACAGTGCACCTGGATAATCAGCCGTTGCAATAAGTTGAGGAGGATAAAATTCACTGTCCGCTGGGATTAAATGATGGTTAGGTTGCTCCAGCCAACAAAGTGAGCTTTCAATACTCTGCTGTGAAAATGTAAGAAAGCGTTGTGCCTGTCGCGATGAAAGCCCTGTTTGCTGCAGTACAACTGCATCAATATTTGGCTGTTCTACCAGCCAGTGAGCAATGCGGACCATATCATCGCCGTACAAGCTGCTGATGCTCATCAGACGCAGCCAAATTTCGGTATCGACCATCCTTATCTCCCTGCCATAAGCAGCCTTAGCAATCTTTGCGATTGGTCAGTGATGCTGTCAATCAGAGGGGGATTTGTCTAGAATAGAAGAAATAATCTTTCTAACTCCTGAACACATCTCTGGAGATTTATGTCAGTTTTGCAAGTGTTACATATTCCGGACGAGCGGCTTCGCAAAGTTGCTAAACCGGTAGAAGAAGTGAATGCAGAAATTCAGCGTATCGTCGATGATATGTTCGAGACGATGTACGCAGAAGAAGGTATTGGCCTGGCGGCAACCCAGGTTGATATCCATCAACGTATCATTGTTATTGATGTTTCGGAAAACCGCGACGAACGGCTGGTGTTAATCAATCCGGAGCTTTTAGAAAAAAGCGGCGAAACAGGCATTGAAGAAGGTTGCCTGTCGATCCCTGAACAACGTGCTTTAGTGCCACGCGCAGAGAAAGTTAAAATTCGCGCCCTGGACCGCGATGGTAAACCATTTGAACTGGAAGCAGATGGTCTGTTAGCCATCTGCATTCAGCATGAGATGGATCACCTGGTCGGTAAACTGTTCATGGATTACCTGTCACCGCTGAAACAACAACGTATTCGTCAGAAAGTTGAAAAACTGGATCGTCTGAAAGCCCGGGCTTAAGGATAAGAACTAACGTGTCAGAATCACTACGTATTATTTTTGCGGGAACACCTGACTTTGCAGCGCGTCATCTCGACGCGCTGTTGTCTTCTGGTCATAACGTCGTTGGCGTGTTCACCCAGCCAGACCGACCGGCAGGACGCGGTAAAAAACTGATGCCCAGCCCGGTTAAAGTTCTGGCTGAGGAAAAAGGTCTACCCGTTTTTCAACCTGTTTCCCTGCGTCCACAAGAAAACCAGCAACTGGTCGCCGATCTGCAGGCTGATGTTATGGTCGTCGTCGCCTATGGGCTGATTCTGCCTAAAGCGGTGCTGGAAATGCCGCGTCTTGGCTGTATCAACGTTCATGGTTCACTGCTGCCACGCTGGCGCGGTGCTGCACCAATCCAACGCTCACTATGGGCGGGTGATGAAGAAACTGGTGTGACCATTATGCAAATGGATGTTGGTTTAGACACCGGTGACATGCTCTATAAGCTCTCCTGCCCGATTACCGCAGAAGATACCAGCGGCACGTTATATGACAAACTGGCAGAGCTTGGCCCACAAGGGCTTATCGCCACATTGAAACAACTGGCAGACGGCACGGCGAAACCAGAAATTCAGGATGAAACTCTTGTTACTTACGCCGAAAAGTTGAGTAAAGAAGAAGCGCGTATTGACTGGTCACTTTCGGCAGCACAGCTTGAACGCTGCATTCGCGCTTTCAATCCATGGCCAATGAGCTGGCTGGAAATTGAAGGACAGCCGGTTAAAGTCTGGAAAGCGTCGGTCATTGATACGGTAACCAACGCTGTCCCAGGAACGATCCTTGAAGCCAACAAACAAGGCATCCAAGTTGCGACTGGTGATGGCATCCTGAACCTGCTCTCGTTACAACCTGCGGGTAAGAAAGCGATGAGCGCACAAGACCTCCTGAATTCTCGTCGGGAATGGTTTGTTCCGGGCAAGCGTCTGGCCTGATAGTCCACTCTTCTAAGCCCGGTCTTGCCGGGCATTTTTATACTTATGAAAAAACAACGTAATTTACGTAGCATGGCGGCCCAGGCCGTTGAACAAGTCGTCGAGCAAGGGCAATCATTAAGCAACATTTTGCCAGCGCTCCAGCAAAAGGTTTCCGATAAAGACAAAGCACTTCTTCAAGAGTTGTGCTTTGGCGTACTGCGCACGCTTTCACAGTTAGACTGGCTGATTAATAAGTTAATGGCCCGTCCGATGACCGGCAAACAGCGGACCGTGCATTACCTGATTATGGTTGGTTTGTATCAACTGCTTTATACCCGCATTCCACCGCATGCTGCGCTGGCTGAAACTGTTGAAGGCGCTGTCACAATTAAGCGCCCGCAACTTAAAGGGTTGATTAACGGCGTATTACGTCAGTTCCAGCGTCAGCAAGAAGAGTTATTAGCCGAGTTTAATGCCAGTGATGCACGTTATCTGCATCCTTCCTGGTTGCTGAAGCGTCTGCAAAAAGCGTATCCAGAGCAGTGGCAATCTATCGTTGATGCCAATAACCAGCGTCCGCCAATGTGGCTGCGCGTTAATCGTACGCATCATTCCCACGACAGTTGGCTTGCATTGCTGGATGAAGCAGGAATGAAAGGCTTCCCGCATTCGGATTACCCTGATGCTGTACGGCTGGAAACACCTGCACCTGTTCATGCGCTACCCGGTTTTGAAGACGGATGGGTTACCGTTCAGGATGCATCAGCACAAGGTTGCATGACCTGGCTTGCGCCACAAAACGATGAACACATTCTGGATCTTTGTGCCGCCCCCGGCGGTAAAACAACGCATATCCTTGAGGTGGCACCAGAAGCGCAGGTTCTTGCGGTTGATATTGACGAACAGCGCCTCTCTCGCGTTTACGACAATTTAAAACGCCTTGGTATGAAGGCGACCGTGAAACAAGGTGATGGCCGCTACCCTTCCCAATGGTGTGGCGAGCAACAGTTTGATCGCATTTTATTAGATGCGCCTTGTTCAGCAACAGGTGTGATTCGTCGACATCCGGATATCAAGTGGTTACGTCGTGATCGCGATATCCCGGAACTCGCGCAACTGCAGTCTGAAATTCTCGACGCCATTTGGCCGCATTTAAAATCCGGTGGAACCCTGGTCTATGCCACCTGTTCGGTGTTACCGGAAGAGAATAGCCTGCAGGTTAAAGCCTTTTTGCAACGTACCGCTGATGCCGAACTTTGCGACACCGGAACACCAGAACAACCGGGTAAGCAAAATCTGCCTGGTGCCGAAGAGGGCGACGGCTTCTTTTACGCTAAGCTAATCAAAAAGTGATGAGATAACGGGTCGCGACTGATGAAAATTATCATTCTGGGTGCCGGTCAGGTTGGCGGCACACTGGCGGAAAACCTGGTTGGCGAGAACAACGATATTACTGTTGTCGATACCAACGGTGAGCGTCTGCGGACCTTGCAGGATAAATTTGACCTGCGAGTCGTGCAGGGGCATGGCTCTCATCCACGCGTATTGCGGGAGGCAGGTGCCGACGACGCCGATATGCTGGTTGCTGTAACCAGTTCAGATGAAACCAATATGGTTGCCTGCCAGGTAGCCTACTCACTTTTCAACACCCCTAATCGCATCGCTCGTATCCGCTCACCAGACTACGTGCGCGATGCCGATAAGCTATTTCATTCAGATGCTGTACCGATTGATCATCTGATCGCACCAGAGCAGTTGGTTATCGATAATATTTACCGACTGATTGAGTATCCCGGCGCATTGCAGGTGGTGAACTTCGCTGAGGGCAAAGTGAGCCTTGCAGTGGTAAAAGCCTATTATGGTGGCCCGCTTATTGGTAATGCGCTTTCGACCATGCGCGAGCATATGCCACATATCGATACCCGCGTGGCGGCAATTTTCCGCCACGACCGTCCTATCCGCCCGCAAGGTTCGACTATTGTTGAAGCTGGTGATGAAGTATTCTTTATTGCCGCCTCGCAGCATATACGCGCGGTGATGAGTGAATTACAGCGACTGGAAAAACCGTATAAGCGGATCATGCTGGTTGGTGGCGGTAATATCGGTGCAGGGCTGGCGCGTCGCCTGGAAAAAGATTACAGCGTCAAACTCATCGAACGTAATCAGCAGCGCGCTGCCGAACTGGCGGAAAAGTTGCAGAATACGATCGTCTTTTTTGGTGATGCGTCGGATCAAGAACTGCTGGCCGAAGAACATATCGATCAAGTTGATCTGTTTATTGCCGTCACCAACGATGACGAGGCCAATATCATGTCAGC
The DNA here is from genome assembly GCF_005781105.1 of Escherichia sp. E2586. Classification (NCBI taxonomy): domain Bacteria; kingdom Pseudomonadati; phylum Pseudomonadota; class Gammaproteobacteria; order Enterobacterales; family Enterobacteriaceae; genus Escherichia; species Escherichia sp. E2586. The sequence goes on along the minus strand of NZ_VATN01000038.1, from coordinate 17,629 downwards.
CATGCTCGCCAAACGTATGGGTGCGAAAAAGGTGATGGTATTGATCCAGCGTCGCGCTTATGTGGATCTGGTTCAGGGGAGCGTGATCGATATTGCGATTTCACCACAACAAGCAACTATTTCTGCGTTGCTTAGTCATGTGCGAAAAGCAGATATTGTTGGTGTTTCCTCATTGCGCCGCGGCGTAGCAGAAGCTATTGAAGCCGTTGCTCACGGTGATGAAAGCACCTCGCGCGTTGTCGGCAGAGTCATTGATGAAATCAAGCTACCGCCAGGAACGATTATTGGAGCGGTGGTACGTGGAAACGACGTGATGATTGCCAATGACAATCTGCGCATTGAGCAAGGCGATCACGTAATTATGTTCCTCACAGATAAAAAGTTTATTACCGACGTCGAAAGACTCTTCCAGCCAAGTCCTTTCTTTTTGTAATTAATAAGGCGTCTAATGACGCCTTATTATTTCCCTTTGATTATCAAGGATTAATTAAATTCACTCCTGGCAGGAAAATGGCTTAACATTTGTTAGACTTATGGTTGTCGGCTTCATAGGGAGAATAACATGAGCATTATTAAAGAATTTCGCGAATTTGCGATGCGCGGGAACGTGGTGGATTTGGCGGTGGGTGTCATTATCGGTGCGGCATTCGGGAAGATCGTCTCTTCACTGGTTGCCGATATCATCATGCCACCTTTAGGCTTATTAATTGGCGGGATCGACTTTAAACAGTTTGCTGTCACGCTACGCGATGCGCAGGGGGATATCCCTGCTGTTGTGATGCATTACGGTGTCTTCATTCAAAACGTCTTTGATTTTCTGATTGTGGCCTTTGCCATCTTTATGGCGATTAAACTAATCAACAAACTGAATCGTAAGAAAGAAGAACCGGCAGCAGCACCTGCACCAACTAAAGAAGAAGTATTACTGACAGAAATTCGTGATTTGCTGAAAGAGCAGAATAACCGATCTTAACAAGCGCCTGAAAGCAGAAGGCCAGTGGTAAAAAAGTGATTTACTTTCTTGCCACTGGCCTCCCAGCTACCCCGATTGCCATGTTTTCCTTTTCGCATATAACTGCCTTTCCCTTTTTTATTTTTTTCTACACGCTGCCTGAACAAAGGGTCATGTAGTAATGCTTCAATCGCATTATCCTTTATCTGCCCTTTCGTATGCTGATATCGACTCATAAAAACTCCAGTTGGTTATTTAACGGCGCGAGTGTAATCCCGTCAGTGCAAAAAATCAACAACCTGCTTTGACACCGCTGGCTCCTTGTTCAAGAGCTTCAAGGATAGAGCAATAAACGCTGCTATGGGCGCTACCACAACAGGCATCGTTAAGACGTTGCAAGGAACGCTGCATGCTCTGCAACTCGGCTATCCGCGCTTCCACTTCCTGTAATCTTTCCTGCACAATACCTTTTGATTCCTGACAAGTATGATGTTCAGGATCGATACGGATCGAAAGTAACTCACGGATCGACTCAAGACTGAAACCAAGTTGTCTGGCATGCCGAATAAATTTCAACCGTTGGAGATCGCTTTCGGTATATAGGCGAAAGCCTCCTTCCGTACGAACTTCATGATCCATCATCTGTTGTTTTTCGTAATAACGTATTGTGTCGGGCGTAACTTCTGCCAGTTTTGCCAACTCACCAATGCGATACATAAATTATCTCTCAGTTGTCATTAATTTTATGCAGAAGCTTATCTGCATATTCGCCACGTAAAAATTCAGTTCTCAAACCTGCTTGCCGCAGTTTCAACTCCAGTAAAGACAACTGACGGCTAACATCTTGATATTGCGGATCATCCTGACGGATACCGTTGAGAATATCCAGAAGCTGAATAGCTTCCTTGCGCTGCTCAAGTTCTGGCGGTAAACAGCCGGCATTCTTTAACAAGCGATAGCCCGCACGCAGTTCCGGCGGCACATGTGTGTCATCTTCCAGGATTAATGGTTCACCACTGCCAGGGAGATTTTCAAACACACCTTTAGCCTGTGCTTCAGTAATATGGCGCTCTGCCCACTGGTCAAGTAACCACATAAATACTCCAGGGGATGAACAAAAAGAGTACAGCTATTGTAGATAAGTGGGGATACTACAGATATAAAAAAACCCGCCGGGGCGGGTTTTTTTACGTTGCTTCAGATTACTCTGCAGCAGCTTCTGCTTTCTCTGAACGATCAACCAGCTCGATGTAAGCCATCGGCGCGTTGTCGCCTGCACGGAAGCCACACTTCAGAATACGAGTGTAACCACCGGCACGGCTCGCGAAACGCGGGCCCAGTTCGTTAAACAGTTTTGCCACGATCTCGTTATCACGAGTACGGGCGAATGCCAGACGACGATTAGCAACGCTATCAGTCTTGGCAAGAGTAATCAGCGGCTCAACTACGCGGCGCAGCTCTTTCGCTTTAGGCAGAGTCGTCTTGATGATTTCATGACGAACCAGTGAACCTGCCATATTGCGGAACATAGCCTGGCGATGGCTGCTGTTGCGGTTCAGTTGACGACCACTCTTACGATGGCGCATGACCTTATCCTTCTCAGTAAAACCTTAACCTGTGATCCGGTTACTCGTCAGCGATGCTTGCCGGTGGCCAGTTTTCCAGGCGCATACCCAGAGACAGTCCACGGGAAGCCAGCACGTCTTTAATCTCAGTAAGAGATTTTTTACCAAGGTTAGGCGTTTTAAGGAGCTCAACCTCGGTACGTTGTACCAGATCACCGATATAGTGGATAGCTTCTGCTTTAAGGCAGTTAGCAGAGCGGACAGTCAATTCCAGATCGTCAACAGGGCGCAGCAGGATCGGATCGAACTCTGGTTTCTCTTCTTTCACTTCCGGCTGACGTACATCACGTAAGTCAACGAAAGCTTCCAGTTGTTCAGCCAGAATGGTTGCCGCACGACGAATCGCCTCTTCAGGATCGATTGTGCCGTTGGTTTCCATTTCGATGACCAGCTTGTCCAGGTCGGTACGCTGTTCTACACGCGCTGCTTCAACATTGTAGGCAATACGCTCTACAGGGCTGTAGCATGCGTCGACCAGCAGACGGCCGATTGGGCGCTCATCTTCTTCCGAATGAATTCGGGTAGAAGCCGGCACATAACCACGACCGCGCTGAACTTTGATACGCATGCTAATAGACGCGTTCTCATCGGTCAGGTGGCAGATCACGTGCTGCGGCTTGACGATTTCGACATCACCGTCGTGGGTGATATCGGCTGCAGTCACAGGGCCAATGCCAGATTTATTCAAGGTAAGAATAACTTCATCTTTGCCCTGAACTCTCACCGCCAGCCCTTTCAGGTTGAGCAGGATTTCCAGGATATCTTCCTGAACGCCTTCTTTGGTGCTGTACTCATGTAGTACACCATCAATCTCAACCTCGGTCACCGCGCAACCCGGCATCGATGAGAGCAGAATACGGCGCAGTGCGTTACCCAGAGTATGGCCAAAGCCACGCTCTAAAGGCTCAAGGGTCACCTTGGCGTGCGTCGAACTCACTTGCTCGATATCAACCAGGCGCGGTTTTAGAAACTCTGTCACAGAACCCTGCATTGTGTCCTCTCTTTGGTACTAAGCTTTACTTGGAGTAAAGCTCGACGATCAGGTGTTCGTTAATGTCCGCAGACAGATCAGAACGCTCCGGCTTACGCTTAAACGTACCTTCCATCTTGCCAGCATCAACTTCCAGCCAGGTTGGCTTTTCACGCTGCTCAGCCAGCTCCAGAGCGGCTTTCACGCGAGACTGCTTCTTCGCTTTCTCACGAATGCTTACAACGTCATTCGGACTAACCTGATAAGAAGCGATGTTAACAACACGACCGTTTACCATAATTGCTTTATGGCTAACCAGCTGGCGTGCTTCTGCACGAGTGGCACCGAAGCCCATACGGTATACAACGTTGTCCAGACGACCTTCCAGCAGAGCCAACAGGTTTTCACCGGTGTTGCCTTTCAGACGTGCTGCTTCTTTGTAGTAGTTACGGAACTGACGCTCCAGCACACCATAGATACGGCGAACTTTTTGCTTTTCACGCAACTGCACACCATAGTCAGACAGACGCGGTTTACGCGCACCGTGCTGGCCAGGAGCTTGTTCAATTTTACACTTGGTATCGATCGCGCGAACGCCAGACTTAAGGAATAAGTCGGTGCCCTCACGACGGCTCAGCTTGAGCTTAGGACCCAAATATCTTGCCATTTTCTTTCTCCAACAAACCTGGAAAACGAAGCGTTATACGCGACGTTTTTTCGGCGGACGACAACCGTTATGAGGGATCGGAGTCACATCAGTAATGTTAGTGATGCGGAAACCTGCGGCGTTCAGAGCACGAATAGTAGATTCGCGGCCTGGACCCGGACCTTTAACCATAACTTCCAGATTCTTGATGCCGTATTCTTTCACGGCGTCAGCGCAACGCTCTGCTGCAACCTGAGCTGCAAACGGAGTGGATTTGCGAGAACCACGGAAACCGGAACCACCGGCTGTTGCCCAACCCAACGCGTTACCCTGACGATCAGTGATAGTCACGATGGTATTGTTGAAAGAAGCATGGATATGAGCCACGCCGTCAGAGACTTGTTTTCTTACACGTTTACGTGCACGAATTGGTGCCTTTGCCATTATTCAATCACCCCGATTATTTCTTGATCGGTTTGCGCGGACCCTTACGGGTACGTGCGTTGGTCTTGGTACGCTGACCGCGAACCGGGAGACCACGACGATGACGCAAACCGCGATAGCAACCAAGATCCATCAGGCGCTTGATGCTCATGCTGATTTCACGGCGCAGATCACCTTCAACGACAAATTTGGCAACTTCGTCACGCAGCGTGTCGATTTGTCCTTCAGACAGCTCACTGATCTTAACATCTTCAGCGATACCCGCTGCAGCCAGGATGGCTTTAGAACGGGTCTTGCCGACGCCATAAATCGAAGTTAATGCGATTACGGCATGCTTATGATCAGGAATGTTAATGCCTGCTATACGGGCCACTATGCACTCCTACTATTTAATATGTACGTTCCATGCTGAAAAGCCCGTTTTCAGGATACTCAAATGGAAACGCACAGACATACAAAAGATTGGCTGGCTAATCTAGCCAGCTCAACCCAACTTTGCAAGAAAAATATGCGAATAAATCAGCCTTGGCGCTGTTTATGCTTCGGCTCGGCACTGCAAATCACACGGATGACACCATCACGCTTAACGATTTTGCAGTTACGGCATAATTTCTTGACGGAAGCACGAACTTTCATTTTTACTCTCCGTAACTTCTCGGGCGACCAATTATCGGCCGTAGCCTTTCAGGTTCGCCTTCTTCAATGCAGACTCATACTGACTGGACATCATCAGAGTTTGCACTTGAGCCATAAAGTCCATAATCACGACAACAACGATAAGCAGTGAGGTCCCACCGAAGTAGAACGGTACTTTCATTGCATCACGCATGAACTCCGGGATCAGGCAGATAAAGGTAATGTACAGCGCACCAACCAAGGTCAGGCGGGTCATTACTTTATCGATATACTTCGCCGTTTGCTCTCCCGGACGAATTCCTGGTACAAATGCACCGGACTTCTTCAGGTTATCTGCTGTTTCACGCGGGTTGAAAACCAACGCCGTGTAGAAGAAACAGAAGAAGATGATTGCAGACGCATAGAGTAACACATAAAGCGGTTGCCCAGGCTGCAAATACAGCGAAATTGTTGTCAGCCAGTTCCAACCAGTACCGCCCCCGAACCATGACGCGATGGTAGCCGGGAACAGAATAATACTGGAAGCGAAGATTGCCGGGATTACCCCCGCCATATTCACTTTCAGCGGTAAATGTGTGCTCTGTGCAGCATAGACACGACGACCTTGCTGACGTTTTGCGTAGTTTACCACAATGCGGCGTTGACCACGCTCAACAAATACAACAAAGAACGTCACTGCAAATACTAATACTGCAACCAACAGCAACACGAGGAAGTGCAGGTCGCCTTGACGCGCTTGCTCGATAGTATGGGCAATGGCTGGCGGGAGTCCCGCGACAATACCGGCGAAGATAATGATTGAAATACCGTTGCCGATACCTCGTTCAGTGATCTGTTCGCCCAACCACATCAGGAACATCGTTCCTGTGACCAGACTTACAACAGCGGTGAAGTAGAATGCAAAGCCCGGGTTAATAACCAGGCCTTGCATACCAGGCATATTCGGCAGACCGGTAGCAATACCGATCGACTGGAATATTGCCAGCACCAGAGTACCGTAACGGGTGTACTGGCTGATCTTACGACGACCAGACTCCCCTTCTTTCTTAATTTCTGCCAACGTCGGGTGAACCACCGTCAGCAGCTGGATAATGATCGACGCCGAAATATACGGCATGATCCCCAGAGCAAAGATAGAAGCACGGCTGAGAGCACCACCAGAGAACATGTTAAACATCTCAATGATGGTGCCTCGCTGTTGCTCAAGCAGTTTGGCAAGTACAGCGGCATCAATACCAGGGATCGGAATAAAAGAGCCAATACGGAACACAATCAGCGCACCGATAACAAACAGCAGTCTGCGTTTCAGCTCGCCTAAGCCACCTTTGGCACTTTGAAAATCTAATCCCGGTTGTTTAGCCATCTGCTACTTATTCCTCGATTTTACCGCCAGCAGCTTCAATAGCAGCACGAGCGCCTTTAGTAACACGCAGGCCACGAACAGTTACCGGAGTAGTTACTTCGCCAGCCAGGATCACTTTCGCGAACTCGATCTGGATACCGATAATGTTAGCCGCTTTCAGCGTGTTCAGGTCTACAACACCGCCTTCTACTTTAGCCAGGTCAGACAGACGAACTTCGGCTGTAATCGCTGCTTTACGAGAAGTGAAGCCGAATTTCGGCAGACGACGGTACAGAGGCATCTGACCACCCTCGAAACCGCGACGTACGCCACCGCCAGAACGAGATTTCTGACCTTTGTGACCACGACCACCGGTTTTGCCGAGGCCAGAACCGATACCACGACCCAGGCGTTTACCCGCCTTTTTGGAGCCTTCGGCCGGAGACAGAGTATTTAAACGCATCTCTTACTCCTCAACTTTAACCATGAAGGAAACCGCGTTGATCATACCGCGAATAGCAGGAGTATCCTCGCGCTCTACGGTGTGACCAATACGACGCAGACCCAGGCCAAGCAGCGTTGCCTTGTGTTTCGGCAGACGACCGATTGCACTGCGGGTTTGAGTAATTTTAATAGTCTTTGCCATGGTTTATTTCCCCAGAATTTCTTCAACGGATTTACCACGCTTGGCAGCGACCATTTCTGGAGAATTCATATTTTCCAGGCCATCGATAGTTGCACGAACCACGTTAATCGGGTTGGTGGAACCATATGCTTTAGCCAGAACGTTATGAACCCCAGCGACTTCCAGAACGGCGCGCATTGCACCACCGGCGATGATACCGGTACCTTCGGAAGCCGGCTGCATGAATACGCGAGAACCCGTATGAACACCTTTAACAGGGTGTTGCAGAGTGCCGTTATTCAGCGCGACGTTAATCATATTGCGACGGGCTTTTTCCATCGCTTTCTGGATCGCTGCTGGAACTTCACGCGCTTTACCGTAACCAAAACCAACGCGACCGTTACCATCGCCAACTACAGTCAGAGCTGTGAAGGAGAAAATACGACCACCTTTAACGGTTTTAGATACGCGGTTTACCGCGATCAGCTTTTCCTGCAGTTCGCCAGCTTGTTTTTCGATGTGAGCCATCTTACACCTCTACCTTAGAACTGAAGGCCAGCTTCACGGGCAGCATCTGCCAGTGCCTGGACACGACCATGATATTGGAACCCGGAACGGTCAAAGGATACATCTTTGATGCCTTTTTCCAGAGCGCGTTCAGCGACAGCTTTACCCACAGCTGCAGCCGCGTCTTTGTTACCGGTGTACTTCAGTTGTTCAGCGATAGCTTTTTCTACAGTAGAAGCAGCTACCAGAACTTCAGAACCGTTCGGTGCAATTACCTGTGCGTAAATGTGACGCGGGGTACGATGTACCACCAGGCGAGTTGCGCCCAGCTCCTGGAGCTTGCGGCGTGCGCGGGTCGCACGACGGATACGAGCAGATTTCTTATCCATAGTGTTACCTTACTTCTTCTTAGCCTCTTTGGTACGCACGACTTCGTCGGCGTAACGAACACCCTTGCCTTTGTAAGGCTCAGGACGACGGTAGGCGCGCAGATCCGCTGCAACCTGGCCGATCATCTGCTTATCAGCGCCTTTCAGCACGATTTCAGTCTGAGTCGGACATTCAGCAGTGATACCCGCAGGCAGCTGATGGTCAACAGGATGAGAGAAACCCAGAGACAGGTTAATCACATTGCCTTTAACCGCTGCACGGTAACCTACACCAACCAGCTGCAGCTTCTTAGTGAAGCCTTCGGTAACACCGATAACCATTGAGTTCAGCAGGGCACGCGCGGTACCAGCCTGAGCCCAACCGTCTGCGTAACCATCACGCGGACCGAAGGTCAGGGTATTATCTGCATGTTTAACTTCAACAGCATCGTTGAGAGTACGAGTCAGCTCGCCGTTTTTACCTTTGATCGTAATAACCTGTCCGTTGATTTTTACATCAACGCCGGCAGGAACAACGACCGGTGCTTTAGCAACACGAGACATTTTTTCCTCCGATTAGGCTACGTAGCAGATAATTTCGCCACCAAGACCAGCCTGGCGCGCTGCACGATCAGTCATAACACCTTTAGAGGTAGAAACAACTGCGATACCCAGACCCGCCATAACTTTCGGCAGCTCATCTTTACGTTTATAGATGCGCAGACCTGGGCGGCTGACACGCTGAATGCTTTCTACAACAGCTTTGCCCTGGAAATACTTCAGAGTAAGTTCCAGTTCAGGCTTGGTGTCGCCTTCAACTTTAAAATCTTCAATAAAACCTTCTTCCTTCAGCACGTTGGCGATTGCCACTTTCAGCTTGGAGGAAGGCATGGTGACCGCAGCTTTGTTCGCGGCCTGACCGTTACGGATACGGGTCAGCATATCCGCGATCGGATCTTGCATGCTCATCTGTCTTTACTCCCGTGATTCAATTGGTGACAATTACCAGCTAGCCTTTTTCAGACCCGGGATTTCACCGCGCATAGCGGCTTCACGGACCTTAATACGGCTCAACCCGAACTTCCGCAGGAAACCATGCGGACGACCTGTTTGACGGCAGCGGTTACGCTGACGAGACGGGCTGGAATCACGCGGCAGAGTCTGCAGCTTGAGAACAGCATTCCAACGATCTTCGTCGGAAGCGTTCACATCAGAGATGATCGCTTTCAGTTCAGCGCGTTTCGCGAAGTATTTATCAGCTAAAGCTACGCGTTTTACTTCGCGTGCTTTCATTGATTGCTTAGCCATTTAGTAACCCTACCTTACTTGCGGAACGGGAAGTCAAAGGCAGCCAGCAGAGCACGGCCTTCTTCGTCAGATTTCGCAGTAGTGGTAATGGTAATATCCAAACCACGAACGCGGTCGACTTTATCGTAGTCGATTTCTGGGAAGATGATCTGCTCACGGACACCCATGCTGTAATTACCACGACCGTCGAAAGACTTAGCGGACAAGCCACGGAAGTCACGGATACGCGGTACAGCAATAGTGATCAGGCGCTCAAAGAACTCCCACATGCGTTCGCCACGCAGAGTTACTTTACAGCCGATCGGATAGCCCTGACGGATTTTGAAGCCTGCAACAGATTTGCGTGCTTTGGTGATCAGCGGTTTTTGACCGGAGATTGCTGCCAAGTCTGCTGCTGCGTTATCCAGCAGTTTTTTGTCAGCGATCGCTTCACCAACACCCATGTTCAGGGTGATCTTCTCGACCCGAGGGACTTGCATGACAGAATTGTAGTTAAACTCAGTCATGAGTTTTTTAACTACTTCGTCTTTGTAGTAATCATGCAGTTTCGCCATCGTACTACTCCAAATTACTTGATAGTTTCGCTGTTAGACTTGAAGAAACGGACTTTCTTACCGTCTTCGAATCTAAAGCCTACACGGTCAGCCTTGCCGGTTGCCGCATTGAAGATTGCTACGTTGGAAACCTGAATAGCGGCTTCTTTTTCAACGATGCCACCCGGTTGGTTCAGGGCCGGAACCGGCTTCTGATGTTTCTTAACCAGGTTGATACCTTCAACAATGACCTTGCCGGAAGACAGGACATTCTTAACTTTACCGCGTTTACCTTTATCTTTACCGGTTAACACGATAACTTCGTCATCACGACGGATTTTCGCTGCCATGATTCGCTCCTTAGAGTACTTCTGGTGCCAGAGAGATAATTTTCATGAACTTCTCACTACGAAGCTCACGAGTTACCGGCCCAAAAATACGCGTACCGATAGGCTGCTCGCTGTTGTTGTTCAGAAGAACACAAGCATTACCATCGAAGCGAATGACAGAACCGTCCGGGCGACGAACACCCTTCTTGGTGCGCACCACTACCGCCTTCAGCACATCACCTTTTTTGACCTTACCACGCGGAATTGCTTCTTTGATGGTGATCTTGATGATGTCGCCTACGCCTGCGTAGCGACGGTGCGAGCCACCCAGAACCTTGATACACATTACGCGACGTGCACCGGAGTTGTCGGCGACGTTCAGCATAGTCTGTTCTTGGATCATTTTAGTGCTCCGCTAATGTCAACTACTACTGAGACCCGAAAATCAGGTCGTTAAAAATCCCCATATCGAGGGCGCGGCATTATAACACCGCTTCAAGGATATGGGTAGAAAAAATAAACGGCTCATTTCTGAGCCGTTTATTCGTATCGAGAGAGTGTACTGTATTACAGAACCGCTTTCTCTACAACGCGAACCAGCGTCCAGGATTTAGTCTTGGACAGCGGACGGCATTCGCGGATTTCAACCACGTCACCGATACCGCATTCGTTGTTCTCGTCATGTACGTGCAGTTTGGTCGTACGCTTGATGAATTTACCGTAGATCGGGTGTTTCACAAAACGTTCGATAGCAACAACAATGGATTTCTCCATTTTGTCGCTAACAACGCGACCTTGCAGAGTACGGATTTTATCGGTCATTACGCACCCGCCTTCTCGTTCAGTAAAGTCTTAACGCGTGCGACATCGCGACGCACTTGCTTCAACAGGTGAGACTGTTGCAGCTGGCCACTTGCAGCCTGCATACGCAGGTTGAACTGCTCACGCAGCAGGTTCAGCAGCTCGGTGTTCAGCTCTTCAACGCTCTTCTCACGCAGCTCTTTTGCTTTCATTACATCACCGTCTTAGTTACAAAGGTGGTTTTAATCGGCAGTTTCGCTGCTGCCAGCTTGAATGCTTCACGGGCCAGCTCTTCCGGAACACCGTCCATTTCATACAGGACTTTACCCGGCTGAATCAAGGCAACCCAATACTCCACGTTACCTTTACCTTTACCCATACGCACTGCCAGCGGCTTTTCAGTGATCGGTTTGTCCGGGAACACACGGATCCAGATCTTACCTTGACGCTTAACTGCACGGGTCATAGCACGACGTGCTGCTTCGATCTGACGTGCAGTCAGACGACCACGGCCAACAGCTTTCAGACCGAAGCTGCCGAAGCTAACATCCGTACCCTGCGCCAGACCGCGGTTACGGCCTTTGTGCATTTTACGGAATTTTGTACGCTTTGGTTGTAACATCAGCGACGCTCCTTATTTACGGCCTTTACGCTGCTGCTTTTTAGGCTGAGCAGCCGGTTTTTCCGGTTGTTCAACAGCAGCCATACCACCCAGGATCTCGCCTTTGAAGATCCACACTTTAACGCCGATTACACCGTAAGTGGTGTGCGCTTCAGAGGTGTTGTAGTCGATGTCAGCACGCAGAGTGTGCAGCGGTACGCGACCTTCGCGGTACCATTCGGTACGTGCGATTTCCGCGCCGCCCAGACGGCCGCTAACTTCAACTTTAATACCTTTAGCGCCCAGACGCATTGCGTTCTGTACAGCACGCTTCATAGCACGACGGAACATAACGCGACGTTCCAGCTGAGAAGTGATGCTGTCAGCAACCAGTTTTGCGTCCAGTTCAGGCTTACGAACTTCGGCGATGTTGATCTGTGCAGGAACGCCAGCGATGTCCGCTACGACCTTACGCAGTTTTTCTACGTCTTCACCTTTTTTACCGATAACGATACCCGGGCGAGCAGTGTGAATGGTTACACGAATGCTCTTAGCCGGACGCTCGATAACGATACGAGATACGGACGCTTTAGCCAGTTCCTTTGTCAGGTACTGACGTACTTTAAAATCGCTGTCCAGGTTGTCAGCGAATTCTTTGGTGTTCGCAAACCAGGTAGAGTTCCATGGTTTTACAATACCCAGGCGAATACCATTAGGATGTACTTTCTGACCCATTGCTAGTCTCCAGAGTCTCAGCGATCGGACACAACCACAGTGATGTGGCTGGTGCGCTTCAGGATGCGATCTGCACGACCTTTTGCACGCGGCATAATGCGCTTCATGCTCGGGCCTTCGTCTACGAAAATTTTCGTAACTTTCAGATCGTCAATGTCAGCGCCATCGTTGTGTTCAGCGTTAGCAATGGCAGATTCCAGAACCTTCTTGACCAGTACAGCCGCTTTCTTGTTGGTGTAGGTCAGAATATCCAGAGCCTGCGACACTTTCTTACCGCGAATCAGGTCAGCAACAAGGCGAACCTTCTGAGCAGAAGAACGAGCATGGCGATGTTTAGCGATAGTTTCCATCTCTTCCTCCTACCTTATTTCTTTTTCGCTTTTTTATCAGCAGCGTGGCCGCGATAAGTACGAGTCGGTGCGAATTCACCCAGTTTGTGGCCGACCATTTCGTCGGTTACAAATACCGGAACGTGCTGACGACCATTATGGACAGCGATGGTCAAACCGATCATGTTAGGAAAGATCGTTGAACGACGGGACCAAGTGCGCAGGGGCTTCTTGTCTCCGCTTTCCACCGCTTTCTCTACCTTCTTCAGCAAGTGCAGGTCAATAAAAGGACCTTTCTTGAGAGAACGTGGCATGGCTTATCCTCTAAAATTATTTGCTACGGCGACGTACGATGAATTTATCAGTACGCTTGTTGCTGCGGGTCTTCTTACCTTTGGTCTGAACGCCCCACGGAGTTACCGGGTGCTTACCAAAGTTACGACCTTCACCACCACCATGTGGGTGGTCTACCGGGTTCATCGCGGTACCGCGAACGGTCGGACGAACACCACGCCAGCGTGCAGCACCTGCTTTACCCAGAACGCGCAGCATATGCTCAGCATTGCCAACTTCGCCCAGAGTTGCACGGCAGTCTGCTTCTACTTTACGCATTTCACCAGAACGCAGACGCAGGGTGACATAAGCACCATCACGAGCAACGATCTGAACGTAAGTACCAGCGGAACGTGCCAGCTGACCGCCTTTACCTGGTTTCATTTCTACGTTGTGAACAGTAGAACCAACCGGGATGTTGCGCATCGGCAGGGTGTTACCTGGTTTGATTGCAGCATCAACGCCAGACTGAATCTGGTCGCCAGCTTTCAGGCCTTTAGGGGCCAGGATGTAACGGCGTTCACCGTCTTTGTACAGAACCAGCGCGATGTTCGCGGAACGGTTCGGATCGTACTCAAGACGTTCAACAACTGCCGGGATACCGTCTTTGTTGCGTTTGAAGTCAACAATACGGTAAGCCTGCTTGTGGCCACCACCGATATGACGAGTGGTGATACGGCCATTGTTGTTACGACCACCGGATTTGCTGTTTTTTTCCAGCAACGGAGCAAAAGGTTTGCCCTTGTGCAGCTCAGGGTTAACCACTTTAACAACGTGGCGACGACCCGGAGATGTCGGTTTACATTTAACAACTGCCATTGTATTACTCCTCCGACTTACTCAGCGCCGCCAACGAAGTCCAGATTCTGGCCTTCTTTCAGGGTGACGTAAGCTTTTTTCCAGTCGCTACGACGACCGATACGCTGTCCGTGACGTTTAACTTTCCCTTTAACTACCAGGGTGTTAACGACTTCGACTTCGACTTCAAACAGTTTCTGCACAGCAGCTTTGATTTCTGCTTTGGTCGCGTCTTTAGCAACTTTGAGTACGATGGTGTTGGATTTTTCCATCGCAGTAGACGCTTTTTCAGAAACGTGCGGTGCACGCAGCACCTTCAGCAGACGTTCTTCACGAATCATGCCAGCATCTCCTCAACTTGCTTAACAGCATCAGCAGTCATTACGACTTTGTCGAAGGCGATCAGGCTAACCGGGTCGATACCAGTTGCATCGCGTACGTCAACCTTGTGCAGGTTGCGCGCAGCCAGGAACAGGTTCTCGTCCAGCTCACCGGTGATGATCAGCACATCTTCCAGAGCCATGTCTTTCAGTTTCTGTGCCAGCAGCTTGGTTTTCGGTGCTTCTACAGAGAACTTCTCGACAACGATCAGACGATCCTGACGTACCAGTTCGGACAGGATGCTTTTCAGCGCGCCGCGGTACATCTTCTTGTTAACTTTTTGACTGTGGTCCTGCGGACGAGCAGCGAAGGTCACGCCACCAGAACGCCAAATCGGGCTCTTGATAGAACCAGAACGCGCACGGCCGGTGCCTTTCTGGCGCCACGGTTTTTTACCGGAACCAGTTACTTCAGCACGAGTCTTCTGAGCACGAGTACCCTGACGAGCACCGGCTGCATAAGCAACAACAACCTGGTGAACCAGCGCTTCGTTGAAATCACGACCGAAGGTAGTTTCGGAAACAGTCAGCGCGCTCTGCGCGTCTTTCAATACTAATTCCATTGCTATCTCCTTACGCCTTCACAGCTGGTTTAACGATCAGGTCGCTACCGGTTGCACCCGGGACAGCACCTTTAACCAGCAGCAGGTTGCGCTCAGCGTCAACGCGTACTACGTCAAGGCTCTGAACGGTTACACGTTCGTTACCCATCTGACCTGCCATTTTCTTGCCTTTGAACACTTTGCCCGGAGTCTGGTTCTGACCGATAGAACCCGGTACGCGGTGAGACAAGGAGTTACCGTGAGTAGCGTCCTGGGTACGGAAGTTCCAGCGCTTAACGGTACCTGCGAAACCTTTACCTTTAGAGGTGCCAGTTACGTCAACTTTTTTAACGTCAGCAAACAGTTCAACGCTAATGCTCTGACCTACAGTGAACTCTTCGCCTTCAGCCAGGCGGAATTCCCACAGACCACGGCCAGCTTCTACGCCAGCTTTAGCGAAGTGGCCAGCTTCAGGCTTGGTCACACGGTTAGCTTTTTTAGCACCGGTGGTTACCTGAATAGCACGGTAGCCATCGTTAGCCAGGTCTTTAACCTGAGTAACGCGGTTTGCTTCAACTTCGATTACGGTTACTGGGATAGAAACGCCGTCTTCTGTGAAGATACGGGTCATACCCACTTTTTTACCGACTAAACCAATCATTGTTTCAACCTCTCAATCGCTCAATGACCTGATTAACCCAGGCTGATCTGCACGTCTACACCGGCAGCCAGATCCAGACGCATCAGAGCATCAACGGTTTTCTCGGTTGGCTCAACGATGTCAACCAGACGCAAGTGAGTACGGATTTCGTACTGATCGCGCGCGTCTTTGTTGACGTGCGGAGAGATCAGAACAGTGAAGCGCTCTTTGCGTGTCGGCAGCGGGATCGGACCACGGACCTGCGCACCAGTGCGCTTGGCAGTCTCGACGATTTCCGCGGTTGCTTGATCGATCAGACGATGATCAAACGCTTTCAGGCGGATACGGATTCTTTGGTTCTGCATGAGACCAGAGCTCCAATTATTTTATAAACGAAAATGATTACTCCTCAGACCCATTACGATTGATGGGAGAGTGTAACCGTTCTTACGTAGCCCCCCGATTGGGAGCATTGTTAGGTAGCCAAATTCGGCTAACTGAGGTTCAGATTGAACCTGCTGTCAACTACGACAAGCCCGCGCATTATACGCAAATCTGAGATTGACGCAAGCATCGGGTAGAAATTAATCGCAACGCACAGATTGCGAGCTGCATTCCACGAAATTTGTAAGGTCGTGAAGATAGCGTTTTTCACTGGAACCAGGTTAACAAATCAGCGATTTCTCTGTTGCTGAGTATCCGGAGTTATTCGATGGTGATACTCCAATTACAGAGGATGTTTTATGGTTGCTACCCTTCCCTTTCTGATTTTGTACGTTTGCTTATCAGTCCTACTTTTTTTCTGGGATGCAAAGCATGGCTTGTTACCTGACAGGTTTACCTGCCCGTTACTCTGGTCAGGTCTTTTGTTCTATCAGGTTTGTCATCCTGACGGTTTAGCCGATGCGTTATGGGGGGCGATTATTGGTTACGGCACATTCGCTGTCATTTACTGGGGATATCGCATACTGCGTCATAAAGAAGGATTAGGCTATGGTGATGTGAAGTTTCTCGCCGCCCTTGGCGCCTGGCATACATGGGCCTTCTTGCCACGGCTGGTTTTCCTTGCCGCCTCATTCGCTTGCGGAGCCGTAGTTATTGGTCTGCTCATGAGAGGAAAAGAATCATTAAAAAACCCGCTGCCTTTTGGGCCATTTCTGGCAGCTGCGGGTTTCGTTGTAGGCTGGGATAGTCTGCTGGCAGGCCGTTAATCTTTAACTTTAATTTGTGATTGCAGGTAATTTTGTAGGCCGATTTTACCGATGAGATCCAGTTCAGTTTCGAGCCAGTCGATATGACCTTCTTCATCAGCAAGGATCTCGATCATCATATCGCGGCTAACATAGTCATG
The DNA here is from genome assembly GCF_005781105.1 of Escherichia sp. E2586. Classification (NCBI taxonomy): domain Bacteria; kingdom Pseudomonadati; phylum Pseudomonadota; class Gammaproteobacteria; order Enterobacterales; family Enterobacteriaceae; genus Escherichia; species Escherichia sp. E2586. The sequence goes on along the minus strand of NZ_VATN01000038.1, from coordinate 834 downwards.
AACGCTGTCGGCATAAGCGATAGCCTCACGAAGATCCTTCGCACCTTCCAGCTCTAATCGCAGGTCGGATTGCAGCATCTCTTCGACATCTTCACCGATCCCTAGCTTGCCTAAATCCTGTAAGTTAGGGATCCCTTCTAAGAACAAAATACGCTCGATATATTTATCGGCGTGCTTCATCTCATCGATAGATTCATGGTATTCGACATCATTAAGGCGCATCAGGCCCCAGTTTTTAAACATACGGGCATGAAGAAAATACTGATTGATCGCGACAAGCTCATTTCCCAATAGTTTATTGAGATAATTTATGATTTTAACATCACCTTTCATTTTATAGTCCCTCCGCTTCCACTATTAGAGCGTAGATGGGGCTAGCGGGATGTCAAAAAATAAGCGTGAGCTTCAGGCAATCTCTTTAAATTCGGGCATCTGCATCAACTCGTCCTGCATCACTTCGCGTGCGGCGCGAATGCACTTACCGCATTGATTTCCCACAGGAATAAACTTGCGTAATTGTTGGAAAGACTGAGGATGAAACTGACGGACTGCCTGGCGAATTTTTTTGTCACTTACACCATTACACAAACAAACGTACATGATTACTCCCGTTCAAATTCTGCGCAAAGTGTAAATGAGAATAGTTATGATTACAATAGCACAGTTTTATTTGCGCCACAGTTCAGCCAGCGAAATTACGACGAAATATTTCGAACTCAAATTACGGGCAGCAAAAAGGGCGCCTAAGCGCCCTTTTTAATTCAAAACTAATTAACGCGTAATTAGCTCAGAACTTTAGCAACAACGCCCGCACCAACGGTACGGCCGCCTTCA
>NZ_VATN01000037.1:0-3502 GCF_005781105.1 Escherichia sp. E2586 | reverse complement strand
CCTTGCAGATACGCTTTCACCCCCAGACGCGTTTGCAGGTTGCCTTCGGTGCTGTCCTCAACCAGCGTGCCATTGTCTTCCGTATGATTGTCTGCCTTCACATCCATCCACGTCAGTTGCATTTTGGGCTGCAACCAGTAGCTGGTGCGGGCATCAGCGCTTTCACCGAGACGGAAGGTGTAACCCGCTTCAACGGCAGCAGTGATGCCGTCAGAGTGATATTTCTCACTCGGCAGGTACTCGCCGGAGACGCTGTTATCAAACCAGTTATAGAGCAACCAGCTGTCAACATAAGTCCCTGTTTTGTCTGCTTCGTTAGCGTACCAGGTGCCATACACGCCCACACTGTAGCCGTGGATTTGCCCACGTGAGCTGTACCCGGTCAGGCTGGAATGCGTGTGACTCTTGCTGTTGGCATAGCCAGCCATCAGGCCGAGATGCCAGCGATCGAGTGCGTTACTGCTCCATTGCGCAAGATCGCCGCCCAGTTGCAGAACATAACGGTTGCTCTGGGTATTCAGTTCATCCGAACGATCTTTAAAGCGGTTATGCCCGCCAATGTTACGCATCCACAAACTGGTCACTTTCTGCTCGCCAGTGAGCAGGTCGGTGTATTGTGTTTCCCCCAGACGGTCATGCAGCCGGGTATTAAACAGCGTATTTGCCGCCTGAATATTGGCCAGATAGCTACCAATTTCCGGGCGATACTGATGTTTTCGTTCTGGTTGTGGAACAGATGGCGTAACAGGTGGCTCCGGTGTCACAGGCGGTTCTGGTGTTACAGGGGGCTCAGGTGTTACAGGTGGCTCAGGATCGGGTTCCGGGATGACGGGCAGTACCGGAGGGATATACGGCCCTGCGGGAATTTCACTGGTTAAAAACCAGTTCTGGTTGTCGCTTTTTGTCACGTTGTAATCATAAGGACCGGCAACAATACGTCCCTCTTTACTGAAAACGCCCTCTGACAGGCCGTCAACCTCGACAATTTTTATCCCTTCCAGGGTTTCCGCGCCCAGGCCGCCTGCATTGTTGACCATAATGCGGGTGCTACCGGAAGTATCACCTTTTATGATGAGTTTATCCGTTACGGAATTATCATCGCCTAATACAGTATGCATGACTAACAGGCCATCATCGGCGGTGTAGTTGCCGTTAATGGTCAGTGTGGTCGGCGTGAACTCGTGACCCTGTTCATACGAAGACAACGTTGTTGTTCCAGCCAGCGCCAGAGTATTTAATGTTTGCGAATAAGTGTTTAAATCGAGATGGCCTTCACTGTCGACAATATAATCGGAGTTGGGGCTGAAGGTATTTTCTTTACCTGCGCGTAGGCTGCCTTTGGTTATATTGGTATCACCAGCATAGCTATTGGAACCAGATAATGTTGTCGTTCCTGAGCCAACTTGATTAATCTGGCCGTTCCCCTGAATATCGGAGGCCAGCAGAAAATCGGTACTGGAGTGATTAAAGTTTACTATCGACGTGGAGGAAGGATCTACGGCTCCCAAATGAATAAATGGCGTATTAATCGAACCAGCAGGCTGTTCAGCCTCACCTTGCGCACCACCAATATTTAAAACGCCTGTGGCGCCAGGTGCGAGAGTAACCCAGATAAACGAATTGGCATTGATTGTTGCACCATTATTAACGGTAAGGATACCGGTAGTATTAAAAGCAACATCTGGGCTGAATCCACCAAGATAAACATATTCAGCATTCAATGTTGAATTTTTACCATCAACCAGAACCTCGCCATAACTATTACGATTTTTTGATGCACTATTGCCTGGATAAGCATATCCAATAGCTACCTGAGCTGAGGTGGTGAGTGTACCGCCATTCGTAATACGTAAATTGCCGATTCCCTGATCGCCAACAATAGCAATGTTAGAGGAAACCGATGAGTCTTCCCCATCAATAACCATCAACCCTTTGGCATCACCATAATACTCACCAATCCTTAGTTCCTGCAGGCCACTTATCTTACTGCCTTCTAACACGTATACTGTGCCGGAACCTTCATTTGTGCCCAAATACAATTTTGATGTAGGAGTATCAAACTGCCAGTTGGTATGGTTGGATAAAGTGAGGGAACCTTCAGAGTTATTACCTACGGTAGCATTAGCAGTAATAAGTGAAAGATTATCAATGAGTAATGAGCCATTAGAGTTTTGACCTACATTCAAAGAAGTAAAATGATTCCATCCGGGATCGTAACCTTCAGCGGCAATAACTTTTGCCTCTTCGCCATTATTAATGGTAACAACGCTATTTGCATCTGTGGGTGGGGTTACAGCCAGGGATACGGGTGTAAATAATACCGTTGAAATGGCTATCGCCCGTGTCGATAAGCTTTTTTTTGCTGATTTCATATCACTCACTTTCATCCTTAAATTTAAATGGCGAGATGTTTTTTATTGCACTGTTTTTCTTCCTGAAGCCTTGTAAGGCGTAAGCATGCAAGTTGCTAAATAAGAATATCTGTAATGTTAGACACAATAAATTTATTAAAGTGTTAGTTGTTCATTGCATTGATAGGTTTTAGTGGTTTGTACGTGGAGTTAATGTGGTTTTTTTATGTCGTTTAGAAAAAAACACATCTAATAATCCTAAGCTTTATGTAAGTGAAATAAATAAAAGGTATGGAGATTACATTAATAGATGGTTGGTGGCTTTTTTGTTCAGAAAAGTAATGTGGTTTGTGTGAATTTTATATTGGATTTTAGCGGAAGCAGGAATTTGAGATTTTTATGAAAATTAATTTAAGGAACACCAGCGATAATTGTCATGAGCGTTATTAAACAACAGGAGAGATGTGGCTATTGTTGAGAAAAATACAAATATAATCCCTTTTTCTGTAGATTTTTCCTGAACGCTGAACCACTTATTAATCAACCCTGATGATGACTGTTATCTTCAGGGTATTGCCCTAATCACACATCATGGCCGGGTACGACGGTAGCGTAAGAGAGGCCGGATATACGAATGCAACTAACTTCCGTTACACAGATGAAAAATAACTTGCACAACGGGAGGAGCTATATATGGCGTGCAAAGGAGCCATAGTGATTTCACTCATAAATAAGCTGAATTAACTTCATCATATTTATAGCTGAATGCGAGCGCGATCATAAAGACCAGGGTTCGAAAAAGAGTGCCACCTGTACGTGACAGGTGGCAAAGTGGCATTAAAAGAGATATTTCACGCCCAGCATTCCCTGGGTATCACTGTAACCATTGTCGCCCAACTGCTGGGCGACGTTGCCCCACAGTTGCAGACGCGGAGTAATCTGACCTTCCACCCCGACTTTTAACTCGCCTGCGTTACGCGCGCCGATGATCTCATCGCCGATGCGATCCATCTTCACGCTGTAATTGCGGGAATTATAAATCCAGTTGGCTTCCACGAAAGGCTGGAAGGAACGCTCTTTATGATCATCAATAGCATGATGACCTTGCAGATACGCTTTCACCCCCAGACGCGTTTGCAGGTTGCCTTCGG
>NZ_VATN01000036.1:0-1471 GCF_005781105.1 Escherichia sp. E2586 | reverse complement strand
TATTATGCGCCGGAGTGCGGGCGGTTTATCAGCCAGGATCCGATAGGGTTGCTTGGTGGAATAAATCTCTACCAATACGCGCCGAATCCGCTGGGGTGGATTGATCCACTTGGATTAAGTGGTAGCGGTCTTGTAAATGGCGTACCTCAAAATCCTGGAATAGTTCGCCGTTTTATGTCAAAAGCTGAATATAAAGATTTCCTTAAAAATGGTTTTGTATTTGATCCAACAGATCCTCGAGGAGGAATAAGCGTCACCTCTGTTAAAGTTGATCCTAAAAACCCTGATGCGATAAAAAGAAGCACTGGGGCTTTAGGTGCTGACTATTATGTTGATATTGATACCACAAAGAAAAATGTTGAATTAAAAGGAAAAACGAAAGGTGGTGTAATGGACTGGAAAATTAAAGATAATGTCGATCCAGCAGATATAGTCAATCGAGGGAAAGTCAGGAAATGTTAAGTGATACCTTAAAACAGTTCAGTGACATATATAACCAATTATGGCATGACATAAGAAGTTATAATGGAAAGCAAAATGACTTTAACCAGTTCTTATCTCCTGAAGATATTTCAATATTGGAGTTTTTAGTAACTAATAAAATATTTCAATTAAAAGCATTCGAAATTCTTTTACACGTTGCTCCAGATAATGCACTTAATTTATTAAAAAGACGCTATCTTTCCCTTGATCTTTCTAATAACGCTAAAGATCATGTGGCAGATCTTGAAGTTATGCTATCTGATATAAAGGAAATTCTCGGTAAAGATAAACTTGAAGACATATTAAGTTGGTCAGGTTTTTTATTAGCTAACAAAAAGAATCAGAGGGTAATAGATGCTATAGATTTTGCTCAGGGCAATGATTGAAACAAAAAATGCCGGAAGGTTAATGATTTTCCGGCTTTTTTATTTTTTAACTCTCATTCAGCACACTAAACATCCCGTCACGCATCCCCTTAACTGCCTGTTTAACATGATAAAGTTCCCTGCGCAGTTCATGTACTTCGTTGTTATCCGCAAGCAGGATCAGGCAACCCTCCGAGATCTTCACGGTAACGCCCGTGCCGATCTCAAATCCCGCTTCTCTCAGCCATTTTGCGCTGAATGCGGGCGGGTATCCGGTCATCATCCAGACGCAGGGCACAGAAGGTGGGGTGAGTAATGAGCGGCAGGAGCGTGATGCGCTGGGCCGCCTGTTGCGCAGTAACACGCAGCACAGTACACGGACCTTCAGCTACAACCGTCTTGACCAGATAACGGAAGTGACGCTCACCCCGACGGAAGAAGGGGAACGGCTGCACCACATGCAGGCGGACAGGGTGCGCTTTGATTATGACCGCAGCGGGTGGTTGACGGCAGAGCACAGCGTGCACGGCAGCATAAAGTACCGGCGTGACGCGCTGGGCAATCCCACCGACATTACCCTGCCGGACGGGCAGCATCTCAGCCATCTTTACTACGGCAGCGGG
>NZ_VATN01000035.1:0-57441 GCF_005781105.1 Escherichia sp. E2586 | reverse complement strand
AACCGCGCCGTCTTTACAGACAAATTCCGGTGCACGATAGGTCCGCTTCACCCCGTCCGGTGCGGCAGGCTGGTCCTGCGGAATTTCAAATTTGATTTCCTGCAGACGGAGATAATTCACCCCTTTGTGCAGATAGGCATTTTCGACAAGACAGGCATGGATGTAATAAGTCTTTCCGGCCTCGAAATTAGATTCGGTAAAATACAGGGCGATATCGGGTGCGCCACCACTGGCTTTAAGCGGGATCTGCGTTTTTCCCAGTAACGTCAGTGGCGTGTAGTGGTTCTTTTTCTGTATCTCTTTTCCGGCAAACAGATACACCGCGCCGCCGAGCAGGTCGTGCTCCTTCACCGCCTCCCAGTTAGAAAGCAGCGGAAATGTCGCCAGGCCATAGCTGTCATCACCGGGGCGCGCCTGAGGGTTCTGCCCTTCTGCCACGCTGACAGCTGGCGCCGTCGCAGCCTCCCAGGCACTGTTGATAAAAAAGTTCGCGGTGTTGACCATCGTCCCGACGCCATAAATCCCGGCGCTGAACGCGGTAAGCAGCGTGCGGTTTTCCCGGGGCTGCACGTTAATGACAGCGCTCCCCAGGTCGTCCAGCATGACGTAAAAATAATCCCCACTGGTTCTGTCTGCCGCACAGGGGACAATTTCACTGAACGAGGCGTCGCTGATGATGGCATCTTCAGTAATGCGGGTCACGAGGGGATAAAAACAGGCCTGGGTGTTTCTGAGTCCCGGCACGGTCAGTCGCCAGGTCATGGTGGGACGAGAAGATAATGGTCGCGTGCTGTCATTGCTGTAATCAATTAACACCGGTGTATCGGCAGCAAAAGTGACGTCAACATCAATATCGGCATCCCAGGCTACATTCCAGGTCACGGTTTCAGAGGCAAGCGGAATGCCGCTATTGTCCAGGCAGCAGGAAACCGTCCACGACAATTGGTCACCTTTCTTCAGGCTGTCATTCACAGTCAGTAAGCAGCCGCCATATAAGGTATTGCCGTCCTGCCACCAGTAGATATCAGGAGGATAAAAATTCCCCCGGTTTAATTTAAATGGACATTCGGTTCCGGAAAAACTTTCACCGGTTTTCAGTTGATACTGGAAAGTGGCATAAACCGTCTGCCCGGGAAAGATATTACTGTTATTTTGCGGGCTGATTATAATTTCGGATTTGGGTTGAGAATTAGCCTCCCGACAACGTAACGGTGCAGATAAAAAACCAGATGTATTAGCTCCATAAGCCCAGACAGCTCGATTATTAATTTCACTCTCAGTAAATGGCATTTTAGCTCGATTATTTTCATCTACCGAAACCCCGACCAGATCTTTTGCCTCATGTATGTAAATAGCATCTTCACGAAACCCAAAATACACTTTTTTACTTAACTGTGGGTATTCAAGATCATAAACTGATGGATAGTAAATTACTGTATCAGTGATATCTCTATAGTTACCTGTGGAATTAGTTACCACTGGATAATCATACAGCGGTGAAAGATTTAGTGGTTCGAAAGTGTCATCAATATTCATTACGGCTCGAATATCAACATCATCAACAATAAAAACCAATTCAACGACTGCATAAGTATATGGTCCAACTGTATTTCGTTTAGTTTGGCTGTTCCCTTTTTTTATCAGACAAGGGAGCAAGCCAGCGAGATACTCACCATTGCTGTCAATGTTTACATTAGTCCAGACACTAACCTCAGGATTACTTTGCTTCAAATCTCCAGAGTAGTTTATTACTGGTTCAAAACCGTTATAATCAGAGACTGTATGAAATGTAATAGCATCTACACATAGCTTTATTTGTTTTCCAGAAACAGGATTACCATATTTATCAGTTACCTTCAAAAGATAATAAATATGATATTTTTCGATATCCCCAAGATACCCAAGGTCAGCACTGTCGAAGTATAAGCCTCCTCTATAAACACCTTTACGCATGCTTAATGTGACTGTTAACCCATCATGCGTGGTTTTTTTTTCATATACTGTTGAAGTCATATCAAAACCTTGATCCTTTGCTCTCTGATTAGATTCAACAAGATTAATAAAAATCAAAATAAATAAAAAACCATAAAACAGTTATAATAAACAGTAATAAGTATTACAGGCTATCGTTTAAATTAATCATTAAAATATAATTGAAAACACCCACATATAAACTGGTTAGAAATGGTGCTTTAAAGGGGAATAATTTTAATTGGAATAATGGCAGTAAAATAATATAAAACATAGTATCAGCCGTGCATATGCATAATGCTATGGATTTAATCCTGAAGAGAGTGTTGATATAAAAAAACTAAATTCTAATAATAATATATATCCACATATGCTTTAGCCGAAATATCTCTGGGGTTTCCGCTGTTATCTCTGATTTTCCATAACGTGGTATAGTTTTTTGTATTCGTCGTCTGACCATTTTTAAACTGCATAACATCATTCATAGTAAAACCGGTTTGCGGATCATCGCCGGGATCGGCAACACTGCCAGGATAAGGAACATATTCACCCAGTAACGAACAATCAGTAGAACAATTAAATTTACTAAATCGCACAGAATAGCCCAGTTCAGTATCCATCGAAGGGGTTGCCCCAGAACAATTAACCCCAACATCAATGCTCATCTGTTTTGACTCACTATTCGGTTTTATAATCCCCATATCTATAGTGTTTTGAGGAGTAATAAGATAACAGTAAACAGAACCAGTATCTTGTGGTACGGTCTTATTATTGATTGCGACATAACCATCCAATTCCCATGCGTCTGGCTGGCCCTGATAATCACTAAATAACCCGGCAACGTATAATCCAGGCTTCACTATTTGGTTGGAATTATTAAAAAATATCTGACATAAAATTTGTCCTGCTCCTGCATTAAACAAATATCCCAAAGGGTAATAAGAGCTCATATCTGTTCCTGTAGGGGACAACACTTTTCCCAATGGTGAAGGAGGCGTGTTCAGAAGTCCGTTACAGCTCACGGAAATATCGACAGTAATGGAACTCCCAATGGACAGTGCAAATTTTCGATTATTTTGTGTTTGGTAACTACAGCGAACACCAAGCGCAACAGGAAAAACAGCACCTTGTGTATGACTTATGCCAGTAATTTCGCATTGCGCCTGGCTGCCATCAGAGACAGATGTTGCTAAGAATGATGCTGCGTGGGAACAAGAACAGACCATAAGGAACAGCAGGAACATAAATCTGAACATAAGTTTATCTCGAGGAAAGGGGGTGTTGATGACAAGTCAGGGTTAATTCATCTAAATAACGGTCGGAATCGTGCGGTAGTTTGAAAGATGTACTGCACTGTTTATTTATTTCACTACCCCATATAACGTGTAAGTATCCTTCATCAGTTAATCCGGATAAGTAAACTTCACCATTTTCACCAACAATTCCCGCATTCCCTTTATTATGATCCGTCGCTAGACTTACTATCGCACCAAAAGGGACAACACCTCGCTGATAATGCAACGTTATAATGGCCTGCCTTCCGGTGCGTACGGGATATTCTGCAACAACAACAGCACCTTTTGTCGGCACAACGCGTCTTCCGGTTTCCGTTAACATAACGTGGCTATCCAGACCATCAGGATCGAGATTAATAGCGTTATAGCGATAATTAGTGAGTGATGGAACCACGGCATAACCTCGCCAATCAGTATTTTCGTGAGTATTAACGATATGAACCCCGGAAGCGCCGGGGGCGCGGATCAGAGCAATACTATCCCCTAAAACAGGTGCCAGCGTCACTCCCCAAGGATGGATGACAACGCCGCCAGTAGCACTGGCGCTCGCCGTCTTCTGATGATGACTCCAGTCATAGGCAAATTGCGCATTACCCGTACTTCCGTCATACCCCATGTTTAACATTGTCATCGCATCCTGGCCTTGTGACGATGACTGTCCAAACTCATAATTCCAGTTGTCATTTAACATTCCGGAAAGGCTGGCCATTTGACTAAAATCCCCCCGAGGGTCGCGAATTGCCTGATAACTGAGATCACCATAACGGGAATTTGAATTGGATGAGAAGGTATCCAGCGGTACTGAAAGGTTAAAAGAAACCTCACAATTCTTTTTCTGCCCTGGCATGGTGAGCTGATTTTTATTAACGGAGATGTTTAACGACAGAGAAACCGAACTAACAGACAATCCATATCCAAAACTAAAACGGTTATCAGTTTCACTTGAATTCCAGTAATCCTCATGAATTGCGCTAAGATTCAAATTTCCCCAATGACTAAAATTTTGTCGCAAAATGATTTGTTGTAAATTCCGGCGACGCCTTCTGTTTCTGTATAATGCACCTAATACCTGACTCCCCATTAAAGAAGTTATAACAGGTAAAGTCTGACTATCCATGAAGGACATATAACCACGCGACGCATAACGAAAATCGTAGATATCAATAGTTGTACCCGTAGTAAGAAGATTTTTTGAGTACTTAAGTCGCCATGCATTACCCGATACCGTAGAACTATGAGGTTGGCTTGCATGAGACCAGGTATTATCAATCGATACAGCGCCCAATTCTCCCAGTGAAACGCCAGCACCTGCCGTCATGGCTACATAATTTCGAGAAAGCAAAAAGCCACCATAGCCAGTAGTGTTTGCAGGTAAACCATAAATAAGAGTTCCCTGTTCGAATGCTGGTTTAACATCCTTATGATAAGAGTTAAATATAGCTTTCCCCATCTCAAACTCATATTCAGCATGGCCATTTCGCTGCATGACGGGGAGTCCGGTATAGGGTTGAACCCACTGCTGGGTATTACCATTTGCTTCCCGGACAATTACCGTCAACTCACCGCTATTCATTGTCTGTGGGATATCTGTTAGCCGGAAATCTCCAGCAGCAACGGATGTCTGATAGATGAGATTATGATTCTGATAAATACTAACCTGCGCACGCGAGCTGGCAATACCAGAAATAACAGGAGCAAAACCACGTTGATTGTCAGGTTTCATGTCATCACTGGATCTCAACTTAAGACCTGTAAAATTAATACTGTCCAGTATGTCATTTTGTGTCCAGGTTTCTCCCAGAGTAAGTTCACTCTTTAATTGTTTTAGATCTCTCGCAATATATCGGTTAGAGAATGTCGGTGAATTTGCCTGTTGCGACCATGTAATGGAACTGCGTAACCGCCATGGTCCCCAATTTGCACCACCTTGTGATGAAAGAAAAAAAGAACGCATTCTTGCATGTCTGTTGGAGAAATCAGCATCACTTTGCATACCACTGAACATATAGTTAAACATCAGAGCGGGTATGCCGTCATCCCATTTGTCAACTGCAGGAAGCTGAGAGGATTCAGATGATTTCATTACTATTTGAGGAATCTCAACATTAAGTTTTAGTTTCTGCTGTTCAAAACGAAGCGTTGCGCCAGGAATAACACGTGACAAATCATCAATGTATTCACCGTTTTTTAAAGCTGCAAGTGCGTCATTACTATTAGTATTAACGCCCCAACGACTAAGTTGTTCGCGGTTTAACTGCGCAGTCAGTTTTTCTCCGTGGGGAGATACCTTAAACTTAACCATTTCTGAAGATATCCATACAGTATTAACAATAACATCAACCAGATATGTTCCTTCAGCAAGTGATGATTCCTTTTCAAACTGACTAAGGTCTATTTTTTCTATGCTGCCCTGCTGGTCTGTCACCAGTAGATCAGGATCGAAATAATCTTCAGCATGACACGATTTCTGGGAAAAAAATGGCCCAACAATCATTAATATTAATGATAATCTGAGAAGGTTTGTTTCGACTCTGGATAAGAGCAGATCAATAAGTTTCTTATGATTCATGATTAGATGAAGAATAATGTGATATCTAATGCAGCGTGAAATTGACCATTTCCGGAATCACCATCAGGCGGAACACAAATGCCTGTGAATAGTTTTGCCTTGCTATCATTCAATGAGTGGAGTTCACCTGAAGGAGCTGGCGTTACTGGCCAGGGAAGTAAATTTGCAGTAAGATTATTATAATTAATCACATTACCCTGGTTACAATGTGCAATGTTGGGTGCCGTAAATTGATCGGTAAAATTAAAAACAGCGGATAACTTAACATTTTTCGAATCTGCTGCACGGAAAGTGCGATCAGTATCTGCCACCTGCCCGCTAAAACCAACCATCACATTCTTTCCCGCATCAATGAGGCCTGTGCAGTTATTCAGAGTTAGTTCGAGAATATCAAGCGGATAGACATTATTTGGACCTACAGCAGCCAGTACCGATTTATTTATCGTCGTTTCAACCTCTGTTTTATCCAGAGAGATATCGCATGTTGTGGCTTCAACAACTGCATGAAAGTTTAAATATGCATATTCCTCTAAAGGAGCAGATGTCGGAGTTGGCATCGTAATTGCCTGCGTAACAACAGGGGCAAAAAAAATCAGAATGCTACAAAAAATATAGGGGAATTTTCTTATCAAAACATTCATATCACAACTCGCTAAAAATCCATTTGATATAAATCAGATGGCACACCAGAGTCATCCCGAAAACGCCATGAAACCTGATGCACGCCAGGTGAGCAATGTTGAACAGAAGTATTTATTTCCAATTTACCATAAGGTGGTACGGGTCTAATAAGTAGAGACTTTTTTATCTTATACTTATCAATAAATAGCTGCGTCACTTCCCTGTAATAACCCGAGCGATTTAAAATATTTAATTCACCATTATTGCAAGAAAAATAAATATCTTTTTCCTTAATTGAATCAAACATCGGGCGCCAGTAGACCCTGATGTTATAAGCAGTGACTAAGCGTAACTTAACCGAATTATACATTTTAATTTCAGATGGTATTAGTCTTAGCGTCAAATAGTATAAACTTTCTCTGCTTGATGGTAAGAGAATCGCGCGTGACGGCACTGCAAGTAAAGACACTAAGGTATCATCACCGGCACGTAGTTCGTGGACAGGAGGAGAAACTATAAAGGGTGAGACTTGATTATCATTAGCTGCCATACCCGTTTTAGGATCGTAACTTTGAATTACTGCCTGTAATAAATAATGCTCGGCTGTATGGTTAACCACCCTGAGCACGATTTTATTTAAATGTGAAGAGAAGACCAGTTTAGTTTTATTAATGAAAATACCCTGTGTAGTCTCATCGCACAACCCTTTGTTTGTTATTACTATTATAAGAAACACAACTATCTTGCGCAGAAAGGGCATAGATATCCTTTGTTATAATAAATTGTACGTCATCATTCTGGTTTCACCGCCCTGACCATTGATGAGGGTCCATTTAATTTCATCCCCTGACGATGTTATTACCTTATCAAGTGTAATTTTACTAAAAGGGGTTATTGTTCTCTGTTTACCATCTAATGCTATTTCTGTTCCATTGACAAAAACTCTGCTAAGCGTCATAAAATACGGACTGGTATTGCTGATCGTCAACGCATGTTCTTTTTTCGTAAATGATAATAATGAAACAGACTTCTCCCACGATACATTAAGGTCAGCGGGACGTGAAAGAAGTTTAATAATTAAACTCAGTGATACCGATAGCTGCTGTTTGACTTTGTTCAGTTCAAAAAATTTTTTATCAATTGCAGGTATGCTCTTGAAAACAATGTATTGTAATGTTTCTTGATTATGTTGCCATACCGGTTGCCGACGAATTATCTGTACTGTTTGCGACTGACCTGATGGCAATTTGAAAATCGGTGGCAAAATGTAAAAATTTTCCGAGGGTGTTAGTTTCTCTGTACTGCCGAGAGAATGAACAATTCCGCTCTGCACAAGCCAGGTATATTTACTGGTATTGCTAATCACTATCTCTGTGCTGTGCAATGTAGAGCTCATAATGACCCTGGTATGATCAATACTTAACCCATCAGCATGACTTTTTACAGGTAAACATAAGATAATGAACAAAAAGTACAGGGTGCGCATATTAATGAACTTTTCCCTGATGCATTTCTGCCATACCAAGATCGTTGAGAGTGACCCATGACACCTGTCGGTTGTTCCCAATTTTTGTGGACGTTAGGTCTATAGACTCAAAGGGAGAGATCATCCCCATATTTTTCAGAGTAATAGTAGCTATACTATTATGACCAAAAAAGAGGTCATGAAGCGAAATGTAATACGGACTATTATTCATAATTTTGACGCCCGTAGCAGTACGATTAAATACAATTTCTTTGGCTGCTTCATCAGCCCCCTCTTCCGTCAATCCAACTGGACGGTAAAACATTTTTATTTGTGAGGATAAAGAAAATATAATTCCAGCCTGAGTTTCAGGTAGTATCACATCTTGTAATGGTTCTGATGTGATAATACCACGAGAGATAAAATAAAAAACTGACTCTCTATCACGGGGAAGTTTGTCAACATTTTCCAACGCAATCATTTTGACTATTGATTCATTTCTTGGCGAAACTTTTTCAATTCCAGGAAGTACTTTAAAGTACTGACTATCCGGTTTACCGGCACTAACTCTGGTAATATAACTTTGCATCAACCAGGTATTGTCAGTATTATTTCTCAAACTTACCGAAACTGATGTCTTTCCTGCTGGATAAATTATCCTTAACGCATTAATTCCAATCCCATCTGCCCATGCAGATGGCAATAAAAAAAGAAACAACAAACTCAGTGAAAATTTAATCAACATAACCCTTTTACCGTATGCTTATTGGTAAATCATCATAAAATCCACAGGCACTTTAATATGCTGAGCAGACGCAGTATTCGCATTTATCGCCTGTAATGATGCGGTCAACGTTGTTTGTTTTCCATCAATTGAACTTATCACATCGCCTTTAGACACGTTGGCCAACTGAATATAATCATTGTTTTTAATTTCTGTCATAGTGGATGTATTGGCCGCAAAATCATACACACGACCTTTGAGAACCACGCCAACATCGTTTATCCCGGTATTACTCCATAATGTTGGCTCACCAGGAATACCCATTCCTGGACTAAATAATACTTCAGCATAAACCCCTCCATCACCCGGAACAGTTCCTTGTGAACTACCGGACTCGGTACAATTAGAGGCCCTTAAGTCAAAAGATTTTGTTCCCACATCTGTTTTTGACTTTGCAAAATCATTTTTTGAGAACGTACCTAATACTATGCTTTCATTTGATACACTAATATCGCATGTTGTTTCCGAAATTTCTGCATAGACATCAATATGAGCTGGTTTGCCAATTGCTATAGCGTTATTCCATACTCCCATTGTAACTATAGCCGTCAGAATACTTAGCGAATACCAATATTTCACAATAATTACCTTACTCATTATTTACAACAATAGCTAAATTCCCTTGTCATTCCTGAATCCAGTTACAAAACTAAAACTCACTTTCAGGAAAATATATCGCTAACAATCAAAAAATCTCGTAATTGAGTATATACAGCTCTGTAAATCAGAAATAGTATCAGAAACAAGATAAAAAAAGAAAAAAACAAGATATATTTCAAAACAATAATTACGCCTTTTAGCTAAATTCCTGGATTAAAATTGTTCACTAAAAAAAATAAAACACTATACCTGTACTCATTGAAGCTATTTGATTTTATCCTTTCTGAGGATCATGCTACGCAACATGAAGTTGTCATCATCCATCAACAATAAGTCGGGCCAGGAACACCGGTACATCAGGAGGTGTGGTAAATGAGCTGGCGATGGTATTGACGACTTCTGAACGATGAAGCTCCATTAT
This sequence comes from Escherichia sp. E2586, assembly GCF_005781105.1. Taxonomy (NCBI): domain Bacteria; kingdom Pseudomonadati; phylum Pseudomonadota; class Gammaproteobacteria; order Enterobacterales; family Enterobacteriaceae; genus Escherichia; species Escherichia sp. E2586. Next base: position 47,715 of record NZ_VATN01000035.1, on the reverse strand, counting down.
GATTGCCAGAGCTCAGCGCCAGCATAAACCACCGTAGATTGGTCACCTTATCCACGAGTTGATGAATAAAGGCTGTAAACGGTAGTTCTGCGGTAGACTGGTTATGGTCGTGGACGAAATCTGAAGCATCGATAACAGCTAATCATTTGTTGGTATGCACCCATCTATGTGTTTCATATCCCTCACTTAATCAATGAGATAAAAAAGATCAGCCTGATATTGTCAATATCAGGCTCATGTATCATCACTGTACAGTCTTCATATGAATCCGATACGGTAAATATGAAAATTAATGAATGGGCATACTTGCAACAACCTGCATTTCGTCAGTGTACAAGAATTCAGGGATTCGATGTCGCCCCCCCCCCTTCCTGATATAGCGACGCTGATGGCATCCCGAATTATTACTTATTTTAAGATAGTGAATAAATCACCTTAGGTTCTTTGTGTATAGTTCATTTCGTTAAGTAATTTTATCTTGCTTATTAAACTTTTGATTTACATAAGTGCCTGCCAAAATTCACATAAGAAATCACCAGGGACATAAAAAACAATTATGACAGTATCAGAATTCTGTTATCAGGTGGTTATTAATCATTATGTTTTAACCAGTTTCACGTATTGATAATAGATTAATGTTTATATGGTAATACATATTTGGCAAGGAGATATAATATGAACCCTGAATTGAATTTTGATGATGAAACCGGTGTGCTTATGTTTGGAAAAAAATCGACCAGATTAAGCCCAAAAGAAGCGGCGTTGTTTTCGTTGCTGCTGCATAAGCAGCAGTCAGATAGTATTCTACCACGAAATGAGCTTGCTCAATCTGTTTGGGGAGAACGATGGGAGGTGATCAGTAATAATAATATTCAGCAGCTTATTCTTCAGCTTCGTAGAAAAATTGATGCTGTCGGTGGACCAGTGATAATTGAAAACATTTACAAACGAGGTTATAAAATGACCATTCATGCACAAGGAGCTGGAAATACGATAAGACGTAATTTAATCACTCGATTTGTTTCACTAATATTAAATTTTATTTGAGTTCACGCTACACACACTATACCTATAATTATTTATGTAGCCTAATAGTTTAATTCCTTATTAGTGACATTAGAATAATTAAATTTCAATATTATGCAATGCTTTAGCTATTGTTCCTCTGTGCATCCAGATGGCAGGGGAATATTTTTTATTAACACTGCAATATAGCAACCACAGTATCATTTCTGACAAAACGCTTACAGGTCATATAATTAACATACAAATCATTTATTAACTAATTTGACAAAACTATAATTGAAGAAACAAGCTACCATTGGCATAAACGTTCTTCTTCATTTTTATTTATAAATCACTGAAATGTTATTTTTTAACTAATAATCAAGAATAATTGTAGTTACTCTCTATATTCCACAATCTTTTGATTATCGGCGTTATTGTTTTTTTAAATTTTTACTCAGCTAATTTGTCAACAGGAAATGTAGCACTATTGAGCCTTTCATTTGCTTTAATAACCAGGTTGTATCACAACCTTACCTTTGAATATTAACAAGTTCAGGTCAATGACGAGGCTCACCTTGCATGATTCCTCAGCTCCCCTCGTTATCTTTGGCTACGTCCAGAGTTACATGGTAAATTTTAAACATGTTCCTTTATATGGTTTGGTACCCGATCATAATGTGCACTTTCAATAAGTTATAACCAAAACCACATTCTTCAGTAACTTGTTATTCTTAATTGATACAATCAAATGACAGGTGATGCCAGATTTCATAATTATCATCAAGATTTTATTTTTTTTCGTGTGAAAATGAATGTATCTGATAGATCAATAACCCTGGATTTTATTGTTTTTAATGGAGAATTATATGATAACAAAGATGACAACCAGGTTACTTTTTGCCGGCACACTAATTCTTCCCGCTTTTGCTTTTTCTTCAGTTCTTACGGCACAGCAAAAAAATTATCTTGAAGAAATTATGGCGGCACAAATCAGTAATGAACAAGATAGAACAGCGATCAAAAATGAGTGGACCGAAGCACATCAGGTAGCAGAATTCCTGTGCCTCCCCGTTGCAATGACTGTTATACAAAAACATGAATCTCTCGTCGAGAAAGTCACACTCAGTGACGGGGAACAAAATAGTTTAATATTACATACTCCTATCAGACTAACTGGCAATGGCCAATACCTTATTTACGGGTCGAAATGGATCCCATTTTATTTCCGCTGTGATCTATCTTCTATCACTGGCAAAGTGACCCGCTTTGTAATTGATCATCATACTCCATATCCTCATAGAAATGCCGTTTTACAATAGCCCCCCCCGCCAACTTCACATTTATCATAGATAAATCATTCCTGTTACCAGGCAGGAATGAGTATTATTCCTGCTCACTCTCTGATGATATATACCTTTTTTTGTTACAGTAACTTCAGGTTACCCGCCCCCACGATTTCCGCCGTATATGCCACTGTTGTTCCTCTTATTTTTCTATGTCCATTTCATACTCAGCCATAACTGAGTTTACGATCTGAACTATCGTAGCCTAGTTTTCGTCATCATTTCGCAGCCAGGATGATAAACAGCAGTCTTATGCCAGTTAGCATCTAAGCGCCAGAGGATTATGACACGTTTAACCACCTTCAATGATCACAGACATAAGTAATCAACTGTATTGAATATCTGATATAAATCTTCTATTTTTATATTATTTTTATTACACTGGTCAATAATAAGTATTTCGCTTCGACAATACTGTTCAGTTAGACAAACGTAGTGTGTGTGATATAAGAAGTAGATACTCAAGCAGAACATAAGGAACATGATATGAAAAAAATACACGTCCTACTACTAGTCTCATTCATATTATCAGGATGCACAACAGAATGGCAACGCACTCGCTCTGATGCCCAGGATCTTTCAACTGCACAATATGAATGCGGAACATTGGCTGAAGAGAAATATCCCGTTAAGAATAGAGTAGCGGAAAGAACAGTTTATGAAGCACACGTCGAAAAATGTCGCAACAACAGGCACTGCAAAAAAAAGTATGATAGCTCACCAACCTTACGAAGTTATGTGATTGATGTCAATGAACATACTCGTTATGAGTGGATAGAACTTTGTATGCAACAAAGGGGATGGATATCCAAAGTTAAAGTGCTTATGTAAGGTAAGTGATAAGAATAATTATCAGGCAATGGCCCTATATACACAATTTTTAATCCTGTTAATAATGATTCTTGTGTGAGGTAATTCCTGCTACAACCGTCCTACTCATTGTTCGATTTTCCCACCATGTATCATGGTGGGTATTTTTTATCTCAAAAGAAAATATCATCTAAATATGATTACGCTCGATTATCTTTATCGTTAGAATTTTAGTCAGTGCGCATTTTGTATTCTTCAATATATCCCTGTTCATTACCGATACATTATTGTATTGCTATATAATTCCCCCCTACTGACATCATACATCGACAGCTGCCACAAAAACTACGGGCATACGCTTCACTATATTTGTCACAGCGCCGCTATATGCCCGTACTAAAACAGTAATATGTTACTGTAAGCCGGATTCTGTTTTCTGTCAGAAAGTCTCGCTTAATTGAGCCACAGCACCATATGTCCGATCAGTGCCCACCAGGCCTGCCAGATCCAGATGTACCATATTAAAAGGTGAAATGCCGATACCGGCAGTAAAGGCGCTACCCTCTGAAGAAGCGATGTTCTGACGATAGCCCGCACGTAGTTGCACCCAATTCCAGGCGTTAACTTCAGCCCCCATAGCCGCAAACTGGCGCTTTGTATCATGGGTAAAACCACTGGCCGGCGTCAGATCTACATCCAATGCAGTCGTCACGATTCCGTTATGCCATGAGCCCCCGGCAGTTACCTGTGGGCGAATCCTGAAGGTTTCTTTCAGCCCGTTAACTTCTTTCGTATCAATACTACGGGGAACAATATTTTGCCCAGCCAGACCCAGCATCCAGTGTTCATTCAGCTCAGTAGCAAAACCAATGTCGGCATTAATACCGGGAGTATTATTACGGTATTCATGGCTACGGAAATCGTGGCTGTCGTAATTCTGTACCGTGGTATTGTAATTAAACAGATCCACACGCTGATATTTCGGAGTTACGCCAAGAGAATACCTGAGCCCGTTCGTCTCAAACGTCCTAGCAATAGCAATCCCGACATCACTCACTGCCGCCGCACGACCATAGGCCCGCGATGTCAACGTATCAGTATCGCTCGCTGTTGGAATAATTTTGCCCTTAGTCACATCATCCAGATATTGCAGATCGTGGTCGCTGACCTTTCCTTCCACCGTTGCCGTCCCCCATGACTTCAGTATCAGGGCAAAAGGTAATTGACTGTTCGGAACTGTCGCGACCATGCCTACACTCGCCAGCACATTCACCTGTGTATTTTTAAATTTCTCCAGTTGATGTTGCAGATCGGTCGCGGCCCCCAAAGGCGCGACTGCACCAGATAGAGCTGCATCATAGCGATCCCAGGCATCTTTCACGGCATCCACATCGCTCTGCAAATGGTCGGGATCCGATACCTGTACTCCGACTGACGGCAGAATCATGCTGAAATCATCGGAAGCGGTGGCACTCGTCATCAGTGCCGGATTAGCGAGTGCTGCCGCACAATAATGAGACGATGCAACTCCCGTCCCTCCCATAGCATCATTACTGGCTTCCATATAGGTCGTAGACGACTGAGCATTACCAGACAGAGCAGTAAAAAAAGCACAGGTCAGCAGAGAATACTGACTTAGCGTAAATTTCATTTTTATTTTCCTGGCCAAAAGAATGAATTGTTTTTAATAAAAATCCCACCGAAGCTATATACAGGCATCGCCCCCAAAAAATAGTGCGTAGTTATCACGAAGGGAGATTCTGATATTTAATCGATGCCGAAACAGATTGTTTCCTATAACTCAAGACACCTAACCAATCGGTAAGTTCACGGATATTAATCGCAGTAACTAATAATCTTTTTTTAATACTCTGAGGCTGGTTCAGCACTACCATGTCCAGCATCAGACAATGCTTACTTATTGATTTTAATGAATATAACTTACATAAACGACAATGTGTATTTAATTTACGACTTACAAGCACGCCATTCCTGTGTTACGCAGGACTCTCATATTTTCCGTATTTTGCACATTATTTTATTTATGTTTATTTAAATTCATTCAGTTATGATTTTTTATCAAACATCATATTTTAGCCTTATGTAAAATAAAATCACCACCACCGTACAATTCATTAACAAATAAACCATTGATGATATACAAAAATAGTCACACCAAACAGTAAATTACTTTAAGAAAACACAATTCGTATTTCACGTTCTAATCCATCACTGAATAGGAAAGCAGATTCATTGTAACAGCTCCTGCTTTATGACTTCCCATCAGAATTTCATCACGACACCATCAGGATATTCCAGTCTCCCGTTGCAATGATAGACGAACAAAATCCGATCTTTTCTACCCGTTCAAAAGCCGGTCCAGAGTTAACAGTTTTTCACATCGTGCCAACTCCCGGGTTCAAAGAGATCTTAAAGAAATCATCGGATGAATTTACAGCATCGGAATTTCTACATATTAACGAGAGGTCTACATTATGTATCGACATCATCGTTCTTTATTGTTTTTACTGATGTTAGGTTACCATGCCTCAACACTGGCATCGCCGGTACACCACATCAGACACACTCCTGTCGTCAATCATCATCGCAAAACAAAAACATCCCACTCGACAAGACAGCATAAATTGTCGCCCAATACAGTCTTCATTAATACGCTGATGGCACAACTGGGTAAGCCATATCGCTGGGGAGGCGCTTCCCCTGAAACCGGATTTGATTGCAGTGGTCTTATCTGGTACGCGTGGCGTAAGAATTTTCACATTACCCTTCCCAGGACCGCCGCCGGCATGTATTCCATGCCACAGGCACACCATGTTCCTTATATGCTTCTACAACCTGGTGACATGGTATTTTTCTCAATACATGGGGAACGTGTCGATCATGTCGGTGTTTATGTGGGAAATGGACATTTCATAGAAGCGCCACATACAGGGCAAAATGTCAAAATTGTCAGCCTGGAAAAAGATTTTTACCGCCGTCATTATCTGGGAGCAAGACGTCTGATGATTTCCTGAGGCGTTCCGATTCCGTATGCTGACCACACAAAAGCAGGGAGGACTTCAGTACATCCTTATACTGGACGGACTGGAGTTCTCCCTCCAATGGATATGTGCTTAGAAAGCGTCATATATATCCATCATTCTCTCTGGAGAGAGACCGCCCGGAAACGGGGAACACTTATGCGATCATCGAGAAGAACAATTCACCAGACATATCAAATTATTTCTATATCGCACACCACTTTATACCTATCAAATTAATTAACCAAATGATTTAAAACGATATTTATAGACTTCACCATAAGGATATAATAATTATTATTCCTATGGTAATAAATTATACAGTACATAAGATTGAATGAACGATAAGATAACCATAAACAGGTTAGTATATAAGCCATAAATAACATCGGATTTCATTTAATTTTATTAATATCCATAGTGTTCCATTCTACAGGAATAAAAATATTAATTTTACCAGCAATGAGGGGTTGTTTATGAATGCAATTACCGGTGTTTTAGTGGATGGATATATTTTTGATATTAAAAATTATATGATTGATGATTATCATTTTCCTAACACTCTGTTCCCTGGTGCTACCTTTAAGATGGTCATTGATGATGACCCGGCCAACAATACTAACGTAGCCTGGAAGTGTATTCCTGATAAAATACTGACTGTTAGTCAGGATGGCACAGTGACCTTTCCGAACGTGGATGAAAGTTGTTGTAGTAAATCGTTTTATATTTTTGCTTAGTGAATTTTTGTCAGGATATACCTTTACTGTAAAACGTTATTTTAAATATAGCAATAAAATTTATCACACAAAAGAAGGGGCTTTAACATGGATTGCAAGTGTAAAGGGACAACTTCCAGCACGGCGCGATATTAATGATTCCGATTTGAACAATTATGAACAATATAACAGGCGCGAGGTTAATACCGGCCTTTATCAGGAATGGGGCACATTGGCTAATGTTGGATGGAAATTAGAACCACAGTTAGATGGTTACTGTCGCATTTATACGGCTGAAAACGATGAATTTTATTGTGCAGAGAATAATAGACTAGATCAGCTCACTGATTCTGGGTATATCGTTCAGGCAGTAGCATTCTATGGCGAGCCTATAGCCAAGTAGTGAGAAAGGTTAAATTCCTTTGCTCACTGTCATTTTCATTATTGTAAAGTAAACAACCACTAAAATTATCAAAATACACGCAGTAAAAAAGGATCTTATAAAGATCCTTTCTTGCGCTATCCATACAGTCCTTATCCTTACCAAACCTGTCTGCAACACCAGACCGTACGAATGAGGACGTTTGAGGTACAATCTTACTGCATTTCGCTCGTTTTTATGCTCCAGGAAATCTGAAGCGTTTAACGTTCATAGCAGGAATCGATTACCTGTCTGTTGTAAATCCTGACCAGGCACTTTCACCAGTTACAGTTCTTAAATTGCAACCATGTGCAGATTATCGCTTCTCGCGTGATGCACATTTTTCTGGAACAACAGTGACGCTCTCACTTTTTAGCTCGACAATTTTTTGTTTTACGGGAGCCTGAGTTAATACTTCAGCTTTACCTGTAAAAACACCACCTTTCTTAATAGATAAAGAAATATAAACCAATGTTCCATCCAGACGGCCATTTTCATAAATATCAACAGAATCAGACTGACAATGCCCTTTTATATTACCATCCACAATTAACTCCCGGCTGGTAATATTTCCTTCCACGACACCATTGCGCATTATTTTCACCAACCCATCCTTAGCAATTACGTTCCCATTCACACAACCATAGATGTATATTTGTTTATTAGAATTTATATTGCCATCAAAGACGACATCACTGGCAATAACCGTGCTATCTGTCCCTGTCTCATTAGCTGAATTTCTGTTTTCCATTTTTTTTACAGTACTACCGACGTCTACAACACTTTCCGGTGTTGAAAGTATTTCTAATTTATCTTTTGCTGCCTTAGATTTGTTAAACATCATGAGTATCCTTTTCTGTAAAAAATGCGTTGAGAAAGAAAAAATTATGAGAAAAAACAATATCACTGCGATAAAAAACTTTCCTGAATACCAGAAAAATAATGCCAGACTCCAGGAAATGATTCCCGCATTCAGAAACATGTTGTTCGCTGTATAATTATGAGAAATAGAGTTCATCGGTGAAATCATCTGTAAACGATATCTTCGGGAAGATGCTTATCCCAAATGATGTTAAGGCAAGGTAACTTCCCCATAAATACAGTCGCCATTACTGTGATTGTGTACGCTACCTCATCCCACAATAACTGTGATGTATTGCTTCTCATCTCAACATATTTACTTTGATTTACAATAATCATGGACCGGGACATAACATACCTTCTTCAGTGGTTATACGACTGCAATGAGGATCGCTGCCGCAATGTACATTGACTCACTGTACAAATCGGCCCAGGGGGAAAATTCTAAAGGGTTGAGGTCATGCGCTAAACGGTAGGTAACCAGAAAGTGTCGTTGGCCATCTGAACAGAGATAATATGCTCTCCACAGAACATGACAGCCGATGGCGTAAAAAGTATCGCAACAATAACAACCATGAAGGGTGTAATGATGGGACTATAGCCTGATGGCGGCTCACGAAAGAACAGGGGTAGTTAGTTGCCAGCTGCCCACCATGGGTATAAACGCGGTGGTCCTGGATACACGCTATCTTGAATCACCTTAACTGGTTGAGAGATGGCCAGTTTTAGTTAATCAATACAAATCCACGTTAAGCGTTATGTGTTGATATCGATGCGAAGGTATTGAGAAAGTAGTGAGCCGTACAGGGTTAGCCTACCGGACATCATGAAACCGGCGCGAATGCCTTCGCCCCTGTACACCCATCATATGCGAAAGTGACCATGCTTAGGGCATAAAAAAACCGCTAATGCGGTATATGGCACGATGATTGTCGGGAGGCTAATCCCGGCCGCAGATTTACTACAGCACTGGAATATTCTACCAATGGCACATTTATGTCAATTCGGGTAATTACCGGGGAGTTATTCAAATGGTTAATGAGTCAACGCTAAGTCAGGCATTGCCCATGAGCCCCTGATCAGCAAGTCATCCATAACATCAGGAATAGAGAAAGATATGAGCCAGACATTAGCTGCTCGGGTTCTTATAAATAATCAGTAACAGCCAAATCAACCTGAGCTAATAGACCTTATAAGTTCAGAAGCACTATTCTTATAATTAGTTACTAACTCAATGATCTGTTTAACTTCAAAATAAAGAGAAGGATCAACTACAGGAATAACATCATTACTCTTACATATAAATTTAGTTTTCTCACTACCTGAATAACAACGTTCAGCCTCAGCAAGAATAGATATTACTGAACCGCATTCAATATTGTATTCTATTAAATTTCCATTTAATGAGATAGCAGGGATCCTGAATTTTGATTTGATTTTATCATTACCATCTATTATCAAACCTTTTGATTCAAGATATTTTTCCATTACTGTAACATAATCAGTACCCAATGCTTCCAACCCTGCAACTATCGCAAAGATGTTCTGTATATTATTCTGTATAATCAATGTGTTATCTAATAATTTTTTCGCATATTCTATATATTGCAAGGATGATTTTTGCCACTTTTGATACTCTTCGTTTCTGTTTTCATTTTCCTTTTTTACAACATCTATATATTGATAAATTTCCCTAAAATCCCCCTCTCCCCCATTCAGTTCGAAAATACCAGAAATGCCTCGCGTTATATCGTGCAGTAATATTTTAATTGCTTCATTGAGCTTATCATTTGCTTTCTGGTAACGTTTTGAACGTATTAAAGCTTGTTGGCGAGTTTTCTCTAATTTTTCTGCGATTCGAGCATTAACAACAAAATCACCTTCAATTGTGGATTCAGGGAAGGCCGGATAATGATATTTTTTGATAAGTGACAGAGCGTAAGGTTCTTTGCTTACATCTACCACCTGAACAGGAAATTGAACCAGTATTGGCAGGTCATCGCAATAATGTGATGACGTCTCACTACGAAAAGCTAATGTCCCGTTAATCCCTAATTTTTTTACACAATGGTCATCAACGCTACACATAGTAAAGTATGCGTCTACTAACTGAAACCTCTTCAACAACCGCTGTCGGCAATCAGAATTTTTTGCTATATCCAGCAATCGGCATAATAGCCGGTAGTTGCCGTAACCAGACTTATCATTTGTAGATACCAATAAACTCAAACTGAGACAGGCCTGTGAGACCAGGTGACGCAATGCTTCAACATAGTTTTGTTGAGCAAGTTCTTTTTCTGCGCTTTCAGATAGTTTTGCTATTTGCGAAGATACCATTAATAAACCAGCAATTACCTTCGCTTCTTTTTTCTGCGCCTTGCCAAAATCAGGGCTAATTGTACGCATGATAATATTGAGACAGTTATGAATTGCATAATCAGCAATAGCATCAGCCCTGCTAAAATCGACGTTTACCCCTGCAACATCCAGCTGATATTTTGTCGAATACGTTTCAATTCCATCCAATGCAGCGGTTTCTAAATGACTCATCGCACATACAGTAGAGCATACCTGGACATATTTTTCTGACATATGCGATTTTCTCCCTTCAAAAGGATCGGCACACTAAGCTGATATGTCTTAACACGACTTAACAAGCACAGAACACATCATCAGTTGCGATCCCGACGCTTAATCCTTACGGTTCTTTTATTCAGATTTTCCAACGTTAACGTTAATAAAATAAAAACTGGGTCAAACAGCCATCATGGCAATACTGTCGCAAGGTGAACAGTTCAGTATTTATCTAAACGTTTTTTGCCTACATACCTGAAAAGTACATGAAGGATTATTGGTACATAGTAGCCATTACATTCCGAAATAAAGCTCTTTTCTATCAGGTTGTTGCCTTACTGTAATCTGCCATTTAGTCATGCTGACTTATACAAAGCGATTTCATGTTCTACTGAACCGCCTTTTTCATTCATGATGATTAAAATCTTTCGCCAACCTTCAGTGTAAGCAATCCATTGATTTACTGATTTTTTTCAAAAAATTTCAGGTTGAAATCGTCAACATTAGCATTCGTGTACTTAAGGTTCCTCTGTCAGTCATTAACCATACGTTGGTCCACACCTTTAACAGATACGTTTTATAACAACGTTTCATCATTTAACAATGTTAAGTGAGATTTTTATTGATAAAGCGACCAGGTAGCTATTTGCAGGCAGTAAGAAAAGCGCATCAACAGACTTTATAGCCCAAAAATTTGAGGTCAGAACTCAATCCGTAATTTCCACTTTCAGTTCCGGCGCCAATGAGTCGAGAGTCACAATAGGTATAATGTGTTAACAATCACTGAATGATATTTCAGCCCTCTTCACCCTGGTGATTTCGCCATAGAGAAAACACAAATAAAGCTTTGATTTATAGCGTTTTTTACTACCGATTTCAGGGTGAAATCGACACACGGTTACTCAGTGCAAACTATTATTTCATACATAACTTTATAATTTTTTTTACCAATGAGAAATATGGCAGAAATGGATACTACGTCCACATATCAGCCATATTAAATGGAGTACCTTTCCACATATGACATAAAAAAAGGACTAAGCATCTCGATCAAAGAAAAGCTATCTTCATACAGCGGGCTAAGAACGTAAGGAATGAATTAATAATGACAAGAAGAAAACAATTAAATAGCCTGCTAAAAATCGGGCGACATCATGGGGGAAGCTTTTCAACTTACAGACTGATATGAATCAAAAAAGAATAACACACATATGAATAACAGAATTAAAGGGTAATTAGCCAGAAAAGACGGTTCAAGTTTTGATGTCATTTCTATAAAAGACCAATTCAAATTAATACTATAGATAGTAATCTTATACTCTGGCTGACCAGGATAATGAAGGATTGTCCTTATGATAAACTATAGACAGAACATACTTATTAAGGATAAATAAGCTACAGTGAGTAATAAGCATCTTTAATATGCATGAGCATAAGTATGATCATCACCAGGCTCTAACCTAGAATGCCAGGATATAGTTATCGTTTTGAATTATTTATTGTTTATTCATATATTGATTTTAAATTGCACAAACATTCGTACGCTCAAAAGAGCAAGAAGCCAGAGCTATCAAAGCAATCTGAACCAGATCATGATGCATAAGCTATAGAGAGAACAGATGTTGTAAGAGATATCTTCAGATTAGCTCTGTTATTTTGAAATAACATATAGATATAAAAATACATATGATAAATGATACAGATATAACAGGCACTTTCGTTAATCAGACAACATTATATCCTCATCGCTCAAACCAATATAACAGTGTGTCATAAGCACTTTATCAGCTTTCTTACACTCTTACATGATAACCACGTCCCGAACTTTGGCCTCTGAGCTTTCCTGTCTTTATCTTTTCTTTAGCTGATGTTTCTCAGCATATCAGTACGTTAGTTTCATTTAAATAAACTATAGGCAGCAATATAAACTATAGAGAGTAACATATACTATAGGTAGTAACATAAACTATAGAGAGGGAGTAGTGTCGATTTTTAAGATTAATATAAGCTATAGCGAGTATAAGCACTAAGGCAAAAAACAAGTAACTATCTGATTTATATTGCATTAATAGCATTTGTGTTTACTTTTTAATCTGCTTATTACTTATTATATTTAAATCAGTAATCCTTAACTTGATGCAAACACCATTGAGCAGAGCAAAGGTCGTCAAAATCCTATGTAAAACCAGGCTTAAAAGAAATCAATAGTGATGCAGAACAGCACCACTATTGATGTAAGAATGAGAGGGGATGTATAAAACACATTAATTTTCAGCTAGTTATATAAAAAACTGAAGATATCAGCGTTGCAAAATCGAAAGACACTATCCGATTAAACATAAACTATAGTGAGTATTCAGTCCATTCTACTGACTACAGCTTATGTTTTACGAAGGTTCAAAAGAGCTTCCAAATCTTTGAGATCAATCCCCAGCTTTTCTAGTAACTTAACTTTTTCAATCAGAGAAGGATCAACCGAGTCATTTGTATGCTCAGGTTGTTCATAGGCTTCACTATCAGAGCGGGGAGCTTTTAACTTAGGCCTGCGATAATGCACGTTAAAATACACACTCCGTCCACGTTGCAGCTCCGTGTAATCCAGATATCCGATCTCTTTCAGCTGCTCCATTGCCCTGCGAACCGTCTGATTTTGCGAAAAAACAGGCGATTTCAGGTTTAGCCTGGCGCGCAAACGCGCTATTGAGATAGGTGCAGGATTTTTGGGCAAGCTTTCGATATAGGTGTACAGAGCCTGCGCGGACTCACGCCGCTTAAGCGCGTTTATCGCTTTTAACTGCAACAGAACTTTTCGGTCAAACTGATAAAGCTCAAATAATCGGGGGTCAGCCTGGAGTATGACGATATCTTTAGCTGTGTCGTAGTACGCGGATTGAACCAAATGCGTCGTATATTCTTTAGTCTGGCTGGTAAACGAAATGACTGTCCCGGCAATCCGTTTTAAGGAAGGGCTGATACGTTCACGAAGCTTTTTAGACGATCGGCTTGACGGGATCCCGCAAAGCTTTACAAATTCAACAAACGAAAGCTGAACCTTATCACCTATAACTTTATGTTTTGCAAAAGAATGTATGATTCCCACCCAGGTTTTGAAATCATTGTCCATATCCAGTCGCGGGCCAATGATTTCCACTTTGTCAAAACCCTCAGCCTTAGCAAGTGAGAGTCTGGTCAACTCTTCAGTGGCATCTGTCGTTGAGAGTGTATTTTTTTTACTGTTTTTAAGCGATTTGAGGGTAGGCACAAATACCCCCAGGCGCATTAGCGCAACAGGCTGTACAGTGTTATTAGCGTTCGGAGTAAGAGATACAACTTCTCCTGTTCGCTTATCTACTTCATCAAAAAAATCTTTAATATCAATATCTTTTTCCAAAATCAGCTCCAAGTTTGGGCACCCAGTCCATATAACCGAGCTAATAGCACAAGAAAACAGCTGTTGATATGCTGTGCGTAACCTGTGTATACACCTGTATGAATCTATAAGGGCATCCGTATGTCATTATAAAATAAAGAAAAAATACATTATCGCTATCGTTTAATTTTATAGAGAGTGCTCACTATAGCTTATACAGACTGCAAACTACAGCCTGGGTTTATCTCGCTACAGCATATATGAATGCAGGCTATAGTTTATAATTTACAAACTATAGCTTATCAAGATCGCCCGGAAGTCAATGTTGACGCAGGCTACAGCGATCTGGGATCTATTTAGGATCTTAAAAGGATCTACTTAGGATCAACTACTGTGATCTAAACGAATAAAGTAATTATGAGTAATGAGCAGAAAAGTTCATCGCCAGAACCCGGGAATGACAAGAGACATCAGCTGATTATCTGAAGGTAAAGTGTGCCAGGCAATCATCATCAACCTGAGGCCACATACGATTACTACCGGTACGCATCATCTCGTACGACGGGAAGACGTCCTGTAATACCCTGTAAATAGCGCTGTAGAGATGTGAGAGGCCTCAAAACGTCACAGTACACTGATGTGGTAGCCAATACGGTTCAACTGACTATCAGGCGCTGCTGGAGCAGCATAATCTGTACAGACGAATGAGCACTGTGTGAAGAAAAGTCACAATTGGAAGGTATTAAACAACAAATAAACATCATAAAAAATAACTCAATAGCATTGAACGAATAACAACAACAAAAATTGAGATCATATATTTATAAAAATAAAAACAGAGCTTATTACATTAAGCACATAGTTAGTCATTAATAAATTATCAGAAAAATATAAAAGTAGTTATGAACTATAAATCATATTTCCATCATGACTATATAACTAGTCCTATTTACAATCAATAGGGTTAATCACCTAAAATTTATAAGGTGATCCAGGGATTTGCCGGAAAAGGAAGAAGACAATGAAGAAAATTAGTGTGGTGGTAGCTGATAAATATCCACTGATGTTAAAGGGAATAGTAACATTCTTATCAAAGTATCCATCTATTTATGAAGTATCATCTACCTTCACTGATGCTCTGAGTGCAGCTGAGTATTGTTCACAATATCAGCCAGATGTATTGATTCTTGGTGAGTTCTCTGACGGTCTGGGGGGCATTGAACTTATACGCTGGATACACTCTATGAGAATAAAATCAAAATTAATATCATATATGGAAAAAAAACCATATATAGATGCAAACAAATTCATTGATGCCGGTGCTATGGGGGTTGTCTGGAAGACCAGTCCTCCTGAAAATTTAAACCACGCGATTGAAAATATTTATAATAATACTCATTATTTCGATGATGGTTTGCTTCAGACATCGCCCGTCACAAGAAAACCCGTCCCTTGTAATTTTCTGACTATGCGTGAAAGACAAATTCTGCAACTTATTGCAGATGGGCAAACAAATAAACATATCGCAAAAATTTTGGACGTCAGTAATAAAACTGTTGAAACACACCGCTTAAATCTGATGAAAAAAATGGATGTTCATAGTGGAATTGAACTTCTAAAAGTAGGTCTGAGAATGGGTGTATGTACCATATAGTGTATAAGGGAAAGGTATAGCGCCTGGTAGTTAGTATAAATTTCGCTCGTTTCGGGTGTTTTTAGCTCTATAGGAGTAAGAGCCTGTCCAGGAAAGCGTTGTCAGAATACTGTCACTGTAGTGGTCATATGATTGTGACCACTATTCTACGGCAAGAGCAATAACCGCACTCTGATTCTTCACATGTCAGCCCGCCGTTGGAAAAAGAGAGAGCCGACACAATAGTCGTCGCCCACTACATAACCTCTGTTTTACTGCCAGACCTTGTCTTTAGTCGCTTAACCATTTACGGGACCCCATTTTGTTTCCAGACGTCTGAAGAGCTCTTCATGGCGCTTTTCGTCCTGCTATTCCCTGCTGACTGGTGATGCAGCCCCTGACGTTTTCGTCTGAGATACTCCAGCCAACGTTTATCACTTCACTGTCTTTCCTGTCTGAATAACCTGATATCAACGAAAATCGGCAATGCATACAAAAATGGGTATTTGTCTGATAACTCAACTGAAAGGTGGATGACAGCTTTTAAGAATGAAATCTCTCTAAGCCAGTTGAATTTACTGTAAAGTATCATTTGTTAGTACAAGATACTTAATTACAACTTAAATATCATTAGGAATGTTTTTATAGTACACACGTAACATCTTGTTTATATTAGAATAATATTTTATCATGAAATGATTCCTAAGGTATTTTGATAGCGAGATCATTTGTTTAAAATCTAACTCATGAAATAACTCAACGGCATTTTGCTTTTCTGGAAATAACCCATAGTTATCACCATTCATAAGAGTTATGACATTTTATGTAAAATTGAAATCATCCTCACAGTGCTGTGATGCCATCTCGACCTATCATAAGAGTGGCATGTCTGCGTATATACTATGATTTTTTTCTTTTAAAATAATATGTTAGATGATTTTTTGCACTTAATAGCAGAAAACCATAGGTTTCCCAACACCAGGATATTATTTTGAAGCAGTCATCTTTAAATATTTATCAGTAAGCCAACCTGATGTGTTCAGTAGAATCAGGCGATAATATAATGTTTTATTTTGTGTCTAAATATTAATAGCTGGGCTCAATAAGAGTCTGTCTGGAGAAATAACATAATGAATGCGATTGAACTTTCTGAACAATCACAAGCAATCCATGATTTGAATCTGACTTACCTTTTATTGGCACAACGATTAATTTTGGAGGATAAAATATCTGCCGGCTTCAGACTGGGACTAAATGAAGCGACAATGGAATCTCTGGTGGGATTATCTCTTCCTCAGTTGATTAAATTATCGTCTACCGGACAATTAATTTGTCGTTTACGTATAGACAGTGAAATGATACTTAATTGTTTAACCAGAGATTCAAGGATTGATGCTCTGCAACGTATTCACACTGGAATTATTCTTTCCACAGAATTACTGGATTCATTGTCCGAACAGAAAAACATTGCCATCTGAGGGTACGATTATGAGTGATAAAAGCATTATTAATGAAGTTAAGGATGCTCAAATTGCAATGGAACTGATTAATCTTGGCGCAAGAATGCAGGTTCTTGAAAGTGAAACGAATCTGAGTCGTCGGTGGTTATTAAGACTTTATAAAGAAATTAAAGGGTGTTCGCCTGCAAAAGGTATGCTGCCATTTTCTGCTGACTGGTATATGTCATGGGAACAGAACATTCATTCTTCGATTTTCTATAACATCTATCGCTTTTTGCAAAAGAAAAACTTTGGCCGTCCAGTCGAAGTCATGCTTAAAGCTTACCGACTGTATCTGGACCAGATTCAGAAGGAATCCGGTGAGAAGTCTATCCTGAGCTTAACCAGAGCCTGGACGCTGTTACGCTTCATTGACTGCGGAATGGTAGAATTGACGCGTTGTTGCGGTTGCGGTGGCAGTTTTGTCACAACACCAGGATACAGTTTGCACACCTTTACCTGTAGCCTGTGTTTTCCACCTTCTCGCGCAAGCAAAAAAATGAAAGAACAATCAATTGAACATGTAAGCCATGAGATTTAATGAAAACTAATACGCATATCTTCCTGCCATCTGTGGATTTCAAATGCACAGAATGGCAGGGATGGGGGCGATTATAAAGACGTGGAGTGACAGAGGTTTTCTGGCTGCTATCTTCACCAGACTCATACAGAAATCCGGTAACTATTTCCAACGTGATGATGAGAATGATCGCCGTCTTCTCCATAAAGTGATGGCATATTTCCAGTCTGAACTATTAATTTTCGCAGAGTGGTTACTCTTTCCATATGGATTTCGAGTAATTGATTACTCCTTTGATTCAAATCACTTGCACGACGTAGCACCAAAGTAATCCCTTCCCAACGAGTGGCAAGTCTGGCATTATTTTTATAAGGAATATAAAGCTGTGCATTTTTTTCTGCATGCTTACGTTCTTCATCATAAAAATTAATTGCAGCCAACAAACGACTTTTATTATCAGAGATAACCTGAAGCGAGACTGGATTTATTCTCGCGCGGCTGAGCTGGGAAACTTCTTCCAGCAAGGTACCTTCCAGTTCATCAAGAAGTGTTTGCAATTTAATAAGATTTTTTTCTAACTGATCTTTCACTTTGTTACTCCTGGTTTATGAAAATCGAATAATCTCATCAACCAACCGGGCGGCGATATGATCACTGTCCAGGGTTAATTCACCGGCGGCTATTTGCGCAGAGATTTTGGCGAGGCGGGCGTGGTCTACATCGTTGGAATCATCTGAGGTAAATCTGTCAGACAGATGACTTAATTCAACATGCACACTGGCATCTTGATCGTCGGATCGCAGTGATCCACCCTGCGGTTGAGGCTGACGTGAATCCGTTGATTGTCGGATGTCAGCTCCCTGTACAGGAGAGGTCTGGCAAATACGCTCGATACTCATAGTTATCCTGATTCGAAATAATAATGAATGGGTACTATGTATATCGGCGTACAGGGAAATAACTGAAGTCAGTCGTTCTGGCTGATAAATGCCTTACCGTTACCTACGGCTGTCGCCAGCAGGGTTTGCCCGGAGTGCATTTGTACGCGAAATGACTCTCTGAGGGTTGCATTGTCTAATGCTTTTCCGGTGGTATGAATCTCATAATCATCGCCTTTGGTCATCACATCAACTTTTTCACCTGTGTGGATCACCCATTGCTGGCGTAGTTCGCTGAAAGTCAGAGGATGATTTGGTTGTATCCATCGGGTTGGCGTTGCACCAATAATCTTCTGTGGGTCGAGGATGAGATCGGCTGGAAGATGGTCAATATTCCCTCGTTGTGACTGGATATCATTCTGACTTACCGTTTGCCCAGGTGTAAGTTCATGTGCTGCCAGCCAGTATGTCGCCGTGGCACTTACAGAAACCTGGATGAATTTCTGATGTGTTCCGCAAGAGGCAATAATGCTGTGATTGCCGCTTAGTTTTTTTGTATGGCCAGGTAAACGTAATGCCGGGTTTCCACAAAGTGTTGCCAGTTGAGTGGTAGGGGTCAGGATCGTAACCTGTAATTGTGGCATTCCCTGACTATAAGGGGCCAGCAGCAATGCGATACGCGACGACAGCGACTGACCGGTTGACTGTGAGGCATGAGCCAGGATTGTCAGATTAAGATAAACGATCAGGAAAAGTAATAAAACGAGGGGTAAACGTTTAAATAACATTTGTTATCGACCTTTCGTCAGAAAAGCTTTCGACTTAAGACATGCACAATAATATATCCTGAGAAGCAATTTTTTTACTCGCTAATGTGATGCCGTAAAAGCGTTTGTTTGCAGGATAGACATTTCAAAATATATCAAAGTGTTTTTTGTATGCCATTTTGGGGAACAATCTGGTTAATTGACGTCATTGCTGTCGCATATTTGCGTTATGGTTTTTTCGACCTCTCACCATAAAATGCACCGCAATATTGTTAATAAACAAGAAAGGTTTTATCTCATGCTGGATAAACTCGACAGTGAATTCCGGTTTCAGCAGCATGCGTTGAGTCTGCTGACGCAACGCCAGGGCATCCTTGCTTCTAATATCGCGAATGCTGATACACCAGGATATCTCGCACGGGATATCGATTTTTCGCAACAGTTAAAGGAAGCCGTTAACCGCAGTCAGGCGACTGACAATAATATGAGTCTGACGGTCACCTCTGAAAGACATATTGCTGACAGTACGCATTTAATGACTGATCCACGACCTCTTTATCGTATACCCGATCAACCCAGCGCTGATGGTAATACCGTAGATATGGATCGCGAGCGTGTTAATTTTGCAGATAACTCAGTGAAATATCAGTCCAGTTTAACGTTTCTGACATCACAGATTAAAAACATGATGACGGTTGTTAGTCAGGGATAAATAAAATTATGTCACTTTTAAGTATTTTTGATATTTCCGGTTCAGCGATGGCCGCCCAGTCTCAGCGTCTGAACGTCAGCGCCAGTAATATGGCTAATGCCGACAGTATCGCCGGGCCGGACGGTAAACCATATAAAGCCAAACAGGTCATTTTTAGCGTTGATCATGCTGCGGATCAGGAGATCGGCGGAGTGAAAGTCAGTGATGTGGTGGAAAGCGATGCGCCGGATCGTCTGGTCTATGACCCTGACAACCCTCAGTCAGATAACAAAGGCTATCTCCATATGCCGAATGTCGATGTGGTGGGCGAAATGGTTAATACCATCTCAGCTTCCCGCAGTTATCAGGCCAATGTCGACGTAATGAATACCGCGAAAACCATGATGCTCAAAACACTGACTTTGGGTCAGTAAGGAAATAGTAATGTCGGTTTTACCCGTCATGACACAACGCAGTTCTGCCGCAGTTAATAAAGCCAGTCAAGCAGCAACCAGTAATAGCGCGGCCTCCGCCACCAATGGCAGCAGCGCCGAAGATATTATGAATAACTTTATGCAGTTGCTGGTTGCGCAAATGCAGAATCAGGACCCCACCAATCCGATGGATAACAACCAGCTTACGACTCAGCTGGCGCAGTTTAATACGGCGGCGGGTGTGCAGCAGTTGAACGGCACAGTGAATAGCGTCGGGATGCTGGTCACCAGTATGCAGCAGATGAATGCTGCCGAATGGGTAGGGCGCCAGGTATTGGTAGAAGGTGATACCACTGTTTCTACCGCACAGGGTGGCAATAATCAGTTTGCGCTCTCTGTCAATCAGGATGCGAGCGACGTCACTGTCACGCTGACTGATGATGCAGGAAATGCTTACACCGGAAAATTGAAAGATGTTAAAGCCGGCGTGCATGAATATACCCTGGACGATCTCAGTGATTTCGAGCCTTCCGATCCACGCACAGTAAGCGATACGAATTTTACCGTTTCGTATTCCGCTACCAACCCGGACGGCAGCACTCCTGACATCGTGTCGCTGAAAAAATCAAAAGTAGACAGTGTTTCTTTCACCCAGACAGGGGCTGTTCTGCAGTTAGGTAATGATGAGACGGCCACGCTGGCCAATGTCTATCTCATTGAATAATCAATTTCATTATGTTGTTTTTCGGGAAATAAAATGAGTTTTTCACAAGGTCTTAGCGGGTTAAACGCCGCATCACAGGCGCTGGACGTCGTCGGCAACAATATTGCCAACTCGCAAACTGTCGGGTTTAAGTCCGGCTCTATTTCATTTGCCGACGTGTTTGCAGGTTCGCAAATCGGTATGGGCGTTCAGGTCGCTGGCGTTGATCAGAATTTCAGCGATGGTGTTCTTGGCGCTGGCGCCAGCCCGCTGGATATGGGTATTCAGGGCAATGGCTTCTTCCGTATGGAAACCGAAGCGGGGAAAATATTCTATAGCCGTAACGGTCAGTTTAAGACCGATGCCAATGGCTATATCGTGAACAGTCAGGGGATGCGCCTGAGCGGTTATATGGCCATTGGTACACCGCCAACTGTCCAGGCTGGTTCACCGGTCGGGCCTTTGCAGATCCCAACGGGCGCGATGCCGGCAAAAGCCTCTAATGCAGGTAGCCTGAGCGGTAACCTGGATTCCGGAAATACAAAAATTGATACAGTAACGCATCCGTTTAAAACGACTGATGGCGATTCCTATAACTATTCTACCCAAGTGAATGCGTATGACAGCCAGGGTAATGAGCATGCCATTAATGTTTATTTTGTCAAAACGGCAGATAACACATGGTCCGTCTACTCTAATGACTCTACCGCTCCGGGCGCTACACCGCAAAAACTTGACATAACATTTGATTCCAGCGGAAAGCTCGTTACGACCCCCGCAAATCTGAAAGTCGATGGCGCTTCGTACAACGGTGCCGCAGCACTTAACTTCGATCTCGATTTATCCAAACTGTCGCAGCAGGCTTCCGATAACTCGATGGATAGCCCGGAAACTACGGGTTATGCGCCGGGTACGATGACGGGTTATGTCGTTGGCGATAACGGCCAGATTGTTGCTTCTTACAGCAACGGGCAGCAGCAGTTACTGGGCCAGGTTGTTCTGGCTAACTTCAATAACCCAGGCGGGCTGCAGCCAGCAGGGAACAACTGTTGGTCTGCGAGCCCGGAATCCGGCCAGCCGGTCGTTGGGATTTCTGATACCGGGAACCTCGGTACGCTGCGCGGTAACGCACTGGAAGCCTCAAACGTGGATCTGAGTAAAGAGATGGTCAACATGATCGTCTACCAACGCAACTATCAGTCCAACTCTCAGACCATCAAAACACAGTCTGAAGTCCTGCAAACGCTGGTTAACCTGGGTTAATAGCAAAACATGGATCACGCGATATATACCGCTATGGGGGCCGCAACGGCGGCCCTCGATCGCCAGGCCGTGGTGTCTGATAACCTGGCTAATGCCTCGACGCCGGGGTTTCGCGCACAGATTGCCGCTTATCGTGCCGTTCCGGTAGACGGCCCGTCAATGGCGACCCGCACGCTGGTGACCGAATCGACTCCTGGTAGTGACTACTCCTCGGGAACAGTCGAAAAAACCGACCGCACGCTGGATGTCGCGCTGCCAAAAGAAGGGTGGCTGGCAGTACAACTGCCGGATGGTACCGAAGGTTACACCAAAAACGGCAATATCCAGATGACGGCGGACGGGCAACTGCAAGTCCGTGGTCTGCCACTGATAGGCGATGGTGGTCCGCTGACCGTACCTACTCAGGCAAAGTTAACTATCGCGCCAGACGGCACCATTTCTGCGTTGGGTGCCGGTGAAGAACCGTCAGCCGTAGCGCAAACCGGGCGCATCAAGATTGTCAATGCGCTACCAGGCGAACTACAGCACGGCGATGACGGTGTATTCCATACCCGTGATGCCAGTTCGCTGGCGGCGGATACGAGTCTGCAGCTTATGCCGGGGATGCTGGAAGGCAGCAATGTCAGCCCCGTCAATTCAATGGTGAACATGATCACCACCGCGCGCAGCTTTGAAATGAATATGAAGGTCATCACAACCGTTGATGACAATGAACGTAACGCTAATCAGTTATTGAGCGCCAGCTAATCACTGGTAAGGAGTAATAACGCATGATCCGTTCCCTGTGGATTGCAAAAACGGGCCTGGAAGCACAACAGACCAATATGGATGTTATATCCAACAACCTGGCTAACGTAAGTACCAATGGTTTTAAACGTCAGCGAGCTGTATTTGAAGATCTGTTGTACCAGACGCTACGCCAGCCGGGCGCTCAGTCATCTGAACAAACCACTATTCCTTCCGGTTTACAGTTAGGAACAGGGGTAAGACCGGTGGCCACTGAGCGAATTCATAGCCAGGGCAGCCTGGCCCAGACCAACAACTCGAAAGATGTGGCTATTGAAGGGGATGGATTCCTGCAAGTTATGATGCCGGATGGCACCACAGCGTATACCCGTGATGGTTCGTTCCAGCTTGATCAGAACGGTCAACTGGTGACTTCCAGCGGTTATCCGGTTCAGCCGGCGATAAACGTACCGCAGGATGCAAAATCTATCACCATCGGCAACGACGGTATTGTCAGCGTCACCATTGCCGGGCAGGCGCAGCCACAACAGGTTGGGCAGCTTACCCTGAGTACTTTTATCAATGATACCGGTCTGGAAAGCATTGGTGAAAACCTGTACCGGGAGACGCAATCTTCCGGTGCACCGAATGAAACAACACCTGGTCAGAATGGCGCAGGTACGCTGCGACAGGGCTACGTGGAAACGTCGAACGTCAACGTGGCCGAGGAACTGGTCAACATGATTCAGACTCAGCGTGCCTATGAGATTAACAGCAAAGCTGTCTCTACTTCGGACCAGATGCTGCAGCGTTTAACGCAGCTTTGATTTGTGCCTTTGAGCCGCAGGTGGTTTCGCGGCTTTTTTTTATTATGTGATCGTTATGACCTATCCGATAGATTCTGGCCGCTTACTGCGGCGTCTGTTAACGCATGTTGCCCTGGTCGCGCTTCTTTCAGGATGCGCGTATATCCCTCATAAACCGTTGGTCGAAGGTGCAACATCTGTGACGCCGCAGATCCCGTATCAGCCTGCTAATAATGGCGCGATTTTTCAGCCTGGCGGCACGATGAACTATGGCTTTCAGCCGATGTTTGAAGATCGTCGCCCAAGAAATGTGGGTGATACATTGACCATCGTGTTGCAGGAAAATGTCAGCGCCAGCAAAAGTTCGTCTGCCAATGCTTCTCATGGCGGTTCGACAGGGCTTTCATTCAAGACAATCCCGCACTTTATCGAAGGATTGTTTGGTGGCGATCGGGCTAATACGGAGATCAGCGGTAAAAATGAATTCTCGGGTAAAGGCGGTGCGGCTGCTCGAAATACTTTCAGCGGTACGCTCACCGTCACGGTCAGCGATGTCCTCGCTAACGGCAACCTGCGCGTGGTCGGGGAAAAGCAAATAGCGATAAACCAGGGGACTGAGTTTATCCGTTTCACCGGTGTGGTTAACCCACGGACAATCAGTGGTAGCAATACAGTGGTTTCCACGCAGGTTGCCGATGCGCGTATCGAATATGTTGGTAACGGTTATATCAACGAAGCCGAACAAATGGGCTGGTTACAGCGTCTGTTCCTGAATCTTTCTCCGTTCTAAAGGTGTCGGTGATGAATCGTTATTTTTGGCATAAATTTACCCGTCTGACCGGCCTGTTATTGTTAATTATGCTCTCCCTGTCGGTCAGGGCAGAGCGTATCCGCGATTTGGCTTCGTTGTCAGGTGTGCGTGGTAACTCTCTGATGGGGTACGGTCTGGTCGTTGGTCTGGATGGTACAGGCGACCAGACCATGCAAACACCGTTTACGACGCAGACGCTAAACAACATGCTTTCGCAGCTGGGGATCACCGTCCCGCCTGGGTCGAGTATGCAGTTGAAAAACGTTGCTGCAGTAATGGTAACGGCAGAACTGCCGCCTTTTGCCCGTGCGGGTGAAAAATTCGATGTGGTCGTCTCGTCTATGGGTAACGCCAAAAGTTTGCGTGGCGGCACATTGCTGATGACGCCGCTGAAAGGCGCGGATAATCAGATCTATGCGCTGGCGCAGGGCAATTTGCTGGTTTCCGGCGCCGGAGCTCAGAGCCGCGGAAGCAGCGTACAGGTGAATCAGCTCAACGGCGCACGTATTACCGACGGCGCAACCGTTGAACGTGAAGTACCGATGGATTACGCCAACCAGCGCCCGTTAAAACTGTTGCTTAACGCGAGTGATTTCTCTGTTGCCCAGAAGATTAGCGACACCATTAATCGCCGTTTCTATTCCGCAGCTGTGGCTGAAGATGCGCGGACAGTAAAACTGTATGCGCCAAATGGCGAGGCTGCCAGAGTCCGTTTTCTGGCTGCGGTGATGGATTTGTCACTGAATGTTGGTTCCGGAGATGCTCGCGTCATTATTAACTCGCGTACCGGGTCGGTGGTCATAAACCGCCATGTCACGCTTGATACCTGTGCTGTTGCCCAGGGAGATCTGAGCGTGGATATCGCCCATTCCAGTCAGGTGAGTCAACCGGACACGCCATTGGCTGGCGGACAGACGGTAGTTGTGCCGCAAACTCAAGTCTCTGTTCGTGAGCAGGGCGGTTCTTTGCAACGCGTCAGCACCAGTGCCGATTTAAGCCATGTAGTACGGGCGCTGAACAGTCTCGGTGCGACGCCGAATGATTTGATGGCGATCCTGCAAGCGATGAATGACGCCGGTTGCCTGCACGCACGCCTGGAGATCAATTAATGAACAGCCTGTCAATGATATCTAATGGTGCCGCATTTGATGAACATAGCCTTGACGGGCTTAAGCGGGACGTAAAAAGTAATTCGGCAAACGGTCTGAGAGCCGCGGCACAACAACTCGAAGGGTTGTTTGTACAGATGATGCTGAAGAGTATGCGCGATGCCTCGTTGGGAAGCGGGGCGATGGATTCACAACAGTCCTCGATGTTTACTTCGATGTTCGATCAGCAAATTTCGCAGAACATCGCGCAAACGGGGAAACTTGGCTTTGCGGATCAGATGGTCGCCCAGATGGGCGGTGGTGTTCATCCGCATACCGCCACTTCTCAGCCGTATGTCCCGTCCACGTCGCATTTTAATGCGGCGCTGCCTCATTTACCGGCGCATTCTTTCTCGCTATCGCAATTAGTGCCTCGTTCTGTTCGGGAGCTACCCGAAACGGCACTACGGGAAGGGGGCGGTTTTATTTCACGCCTGCTGCAACCTGCTCTGGCCGTTGCCCGCAAAAGTGGGATCCCGCATCAGCTTATTATTGCGCAGGCCGCGCTTGAATCAGGCTGGGGAAATCGTGAAATCCCAACACAAAGCGGCAAACCCAGCCATAACCTGTTTGGCATAAAAGCCGCATCTGACTGGCACGGTGAAACGACGGAAATAACCACCACCGAATATAAACATGGGGTGGCGAATAAGACCAAAGCGCGATTTAAGGTTTATCCGTCTTATACAGCGGCGCTGGAGGATTACGCGTCATTACTGGTTAATAACCCGCGTTACCGACATGTCTGCAATGCCGTAAAACCAGAGGCGGCGGCAAAAGCGCTTCAGTCAGCCGGTTATGCTACCGATCCTGCATACGCACATAAATTAATTAACATTATTCAACAAGTTAAAGGTCGGGCTGAGCATGCTGTGAATGCCTATAACACGGACCTTTCATCAATATTTTAAATACAGTCTTTAGGGAATTTCACTCAGGCCGATTTATTAGTAAAGCAGCGTTTTTATAACCTAAAGATTTCAATCAGCGTCGACATGGCGGGTACTTTATGAATTTATTATATCTGGCTCAGAATGGATTAAGCGCGGCGCAGTGTGCCCTTAACGTCGTCGGAAACAACCTGACGAATGCCGTAACGGCAGGGTATAGCCGTCAAAACATTATGCTTGGAGAAGCGGGCGGCCAGTCTACTAATTATGGTTTTTTTGGTTATGGTGTCGCCGTGGATGACGTTCAGCGCATGTATGACGGATTCCTGAATAATCAGGTACGTGGTGCAACAACAGAATTTACCACCATGCAGGGCCGTTACCAGCAGGTCAGCCAGATTGATGACATGTTAGGGGATGATACCAATAACATCTCCACGACGCTTGGCAATATGTTTACGGCAATGGAAGCGGTCAGTGATAACCCGCTCGATCCTGCTGCGCGTCAGGGTGTATTGTCGCAATTTGAAGCGCTGGCGAATCAGTATCGTTCTAACAGCAAGACTCTGAATGGCCTTGATAAAAATACCAACACGCAAATCAGTCAAAGCGTTGAAGATATCAACTCCTGTACCACTCAGTTAGCAAATCTGAATGCGGAGATCGACAAGATTCATGGCCAGACGGGCGGAATGCCTTCCGATTTACTCGATAAACGCGATCAACTGTTAAATAAACTGAGTACGCAGATCGGCATTAATGTCACGGAAAATAAAGACACGGGCAGTGTGAATGTCTCAATGCAAAACGGCATGTCACTGGTCAATGGCAGTAAGTCTTACAATTTAAAAGCGACTCCGTCAGATAAAAATCCGTCTCAGATGCAGGTTGCTTACATCGATGCCACCGGTAATCCCCAGTTGCTGGATGAAAATGCCACGACAGGTAATCTCGGCGGTTTGTTTAAATTCCGTAATACCGATCTGGTCGATGCCCGTAATCAGCTTAATCAGTTAGCGCTGAAAATGGCGTCGAGATTTAATGAGGTCAATAAAGGTGGCTATGATCATAACGGTAATCACGGTGGCGATATTTTCAGTCTCGATGCTCCGCAGGCAACAGGCTATAACTCTAATAGCGGCAGTGCTTCCCTGGGAGTGACCATAGATAACGCCTCAGCGGTTAATGCCGAAGATTATACTATCACCTGGAATGGCACATCTAATGCCTGGGAAGTGAAAAACAGCGAGGGTAAAGCCGTTACGCCAACCGTTAATCCTGGTGGTTCACTCTCATTTGACGGCATCACCGTGACACCGACAGGTACACCCAATGATGGTGACAGCTTTACGCTGAATCCTGCTTCCGGCGCGGCAGATAGCATTAAAGTGGCGATTACCGATGGTGATGGAATTGCTGCCTCCGACTCGCAAGATGTGACAGACCAAAGCAACAACAAAAATATTGCGATACTGCTCGGTCTTAAGGATGAAAAGATTGTCGGAGATATGACCCTGACCGGTGCTTATGCCAACCTGGTAAGTTCTGTGGGATCGACGGTCAGCACCCTTCAGGCAGAACAGGATACCGCCGGAAAAGCCTGCGACCAGTGGGCAATGCAACAGCAGGCGGTTTCAGGGGTAGATATGAATGAGGAATACGTCAACTTACAGATGTTTTCTCAATATTATCAGGCCAATGCCGAAGTGCTTAAAACAGCTAACAGTCTTTTTGACACACTGTTAAGCCTTAAATAATACGTCACTGACATATTCTATTTTGAGATAATCGCTATGCGCCTTAGCACCAGTTTTATGTATCAGCGTCAGTTAGACAGTATGTCTAAAGCCATGACCAATTATAACGATCTCTCCGTGCGCCTTTCTGCCGGTCAGACTCTGTTGAAACCGTCTGACGATCCAGGTCAGGCATCACAGGCGGTGATGTATCAAAATGCGCTTTCACGTCTGGGCGAGTTTGATACTGCAAGAAAATATGCTCAGGATGCCCTCGGGCAGGAAGATAACACGCTGACGTCTATATCCGGCTTACTGACCGAAGACCTTGCTGGCAAAATTGTTCAGGCGGGATCTGAAACGTACAGCAAAGCGGACCGCGAAGCGCTGGCGACAGAATTATCCGGGATCCGCAGCCGTTTGCTCGACCTGGCGAACAGCAAAAACAGCGATGGACAGTACATTTTTGCGGGCTATAAAACAGGTGCTGCACCGTTTCAGGCCGATGGCACCTACGTTGGCGGTACGACGCCAATGACACAGAATGTGTCAGACAGTACGGAAATGCAGACCGGTACGACAGGTGATGCGCTTTTCCCGACTGATGCGGTAACGGGCGATAATATCCTGCAATCCTTACAGAAGACCATTGACGCGTTAAATAATCTGCCGGAAAACCCGAACGACGCTGAACGTAAAACGTTTGAAGAAACCATTGGGCAAACCAATACTGATGTACATAAAGCCATTGATAACCTGGGAAAAATCCAGGCGCGTGTAGGCTCAAGTCTGCAACAGCTGGAAACGCTGGGAAGCAGTGCTGATACTCAGGCGATTACCGTACAGAGTCGACTGCAGGAATCAACCGGTTCTGACTGGGACACCATGATCAGCGTATTATCTGAATCGAAAATGTCTGAATTTGCTTTAAATTCATCCATGAGCGTTTTTCAGGCAATGCAGCAGCTTTCTATATTCAAAACGCTTGGGTAAATATTGAACCCTGACCTGATTCAGGGAAGGGGAAATATATCTATTATTAGGGTAATCACTTACCAGTAGGGTATTTTTTACTTTGGTTAAGAAATCATGTTAAAACACTTTAATATTTCGACCTGGATGAATATCCTGCTGGGTATGTTCATCTTATTTCTCGTGTTGGTATCCGGTTTGAGTTATGTGAACTCAAATAACGCATCAAGGAATTTTGACAGAGCCATCTTATCTCTGGATAAGAATGAATCTCTGATGATGGCGGCTATCTATACGCTTGACAGTTTCAGCGGAATTAATTCGCTGATGATGCACAATATTACCAAACAAGAAATTACTCAGGATGAAATAGATACTTATCGTGATGTGTTAAATAAATCACGTAAGCTAATCAGCCAGTTTATGGATAAGCCGTTCACCACCCAGGAAGAACATAACCGGGCGCTGGTTGTCAAAAAAAGCTTTGAGGATGCTCTGGACAGAGAAACCAATAAAATGGGATTCATCACGCATCCGGAAGATTATCCAGGCAATATCGTTGCTGACGATATGGACGTGCAACATGCATTACGCACTAGTATTGACGCTTATCTGGACGAAGCCGCTCGTGTTACCAACAAATTTAATGTCGAGTCAGACATAGAAACGCAAAGAATAACCACCATCTCGGTGATTACGCTATTGCTGGGCTTTGTAATATTTTTAGTTTCGCGGATCTGGTTGAAACGCAATCTTTTTCAACGACTTGAGATGGCAAAAGAGGCGTTCAGGGCAATAGCCAGCGGCGACCTGAGCCATCAGACAAAAATTGGTAATCTGAATGAAATCGGCTTAATGCTGGCTGAAGTTGAAAAAATGCGTTTGTCGCTGACGGAAACGGTTAATGGCATCCGTGGCGGCGTGAAGCAGATTTACCATAATGTTCATGAAATTGCTAGTAGCAACAATGACTTGTCATCACGCACGGAAGAACAGGCTTCTGCACTGCAGCAAACTGCTGCCAGTATGGAAGAGCTAAAAATCACCGTTCGTCAGAACGCCGATAACGCCCACAGCGCCAGACAACTTGCAGAAAGCGCCAGCATTAGCGCACGCAACGGCGGTGATGTGATGAGTAATCTTGACGGAATTATGCGTGAAATATCAGACAGTTCCCGCCAGATTGCAGATATCAACGGCGTTATCGACAGCATTGCTAATCAGACCAATATTCTGGCGTTGAACGCGGCAGTAGAAGCGGCGCGTGCAGGTGAACAGGGGCGCGGGTTTGCCGTTGTTGCCGGTGAAGTTCGCAACCTGGCTAAACGTAGCGCAGATGCAGCAAAAGAGATTCGTTTGCTGATTAATACTTGTGTCGCCAACATGAATACCGGTTCTCAGGAGATGGTTGTCGCCGGGGAATCGATGAAGGAGATCGTCAAATCTGTCATTCAGGTTACTGATATCATGGCAGAAATTACCTCAGCTTCTGATGAGCAAAGTATCGGCATAAGCCAGATTGCGCAGGCAATCAATGAAATGGATCTGGTTACGCAACAAAATGCTGCGATGGTAGAGCAGGCCGCTAAAACCACCAGTGATGTCGAAACGAATGCCGGGGAATTGGATAATATGGTTTCTTCTTTTGTTGTCGAAGAAGAAAAAGATAAACGTTCCTGGAATGTTAAAAAACAAACCAGAAAACATGTATTACCTGATGTATCGAAAAAAACACCAATTCAGTCAGATGATGAGTGGGAATCATTCTAAATTAAAATAATAGTAAGATACATATCAGGATAATTATTAGGTATATAAAAGATGAATTTACCTTTGATTATTGAAGTCCTGATATGTTTCACTTTAATCGCTTTTATCAGGCTATGTGATTACCCGGGAATGCCGAATAATAAGCCTTCATTGTAATAATACGGAATATGGTAAAGTGAAGGGGTTATATAATCTGGCTGTAACATATAATAAGAGTGATTTATGGGCGCAATTTGGCGGATTGGTCCGCCACGAAGCCCTTAAATTGCAAGCTCGACTCCCTGCCGGGGTTGAACTGGATGACCTGATGCAGGCTGGTGCAATAGCAGTGATGAACGCAGTCGATCAGTTTGATCCCAGTATGGGGGTGAAACTGAAAGTTTTTCTGGCGCAGCGTGTTCGCTGGGCATTCATTGATGAACTGCGTGAAAATGACTGGGCGCCGCGCCGCATAAGGCGAAAATCGCGTGAAGTTAGCGCAGCGATAGCTCGCGTGGAACAGCGAACCGGCAATGCAGCGACAGAACAAGAAGTCGCAGCGGAACTGGAAATGTCGCTGCAGGATTACCAGACTGTTTTACAGGAAACAAACTCAAGCCTGATATGTTCGCTTGATGAGCTGATGGAAGATGGGGTTGAAGGGTTCGAACTTTCTGAATTTCAAACTGATGAGGAAAATCCTTTAAACGATATTCTGCGTAAAGATCTTATGCAGAAAATTAGTGAAGAAATTCAGCAGTTACCCGAGCGAGAGCAGTTTCTATTAAATCTGTATTATCAGCAGGATCTTAATATGAAAGAGATTGGCCTCTTGTTATCTGTGACAGAAACACGCATCAGCCAATTACACAGTCAGACAATCAAAAGATTAAGAGCAAGGCTTGAAATGCATGCAGATATTAATCTGCAATAACTTGATGTCCTGAGGTTGGTCATTCAGTTACAGATATTATTATCTAATATGTGATTGTCGTACCTCCTGTACAGATATGCAACCATGAGCATTCGCCTTCGTGATTTTATTATCACGATAGAGATTTCTCTTTGTCGTTGTTTACGCTGCCGTCGGGATGTTCGGTAGTTTTTCATCGTAGTGAACATCTCTGTCAGCCTTTTTTATACCAGGCATGACCGATGGTAAGGAGCGAACATGCTTGTTTTATTAGGATATTTTGTAGTTTTTGTGACTGTGTTTGGTGGTTATGTCCTCGCCGGAGGATATCTGATGTCATTATATCAGCCAACCGAATTTTTGATTATCGCTGGCGCAGGTCTGGGTGCATTTATCGTTGGTAATAATGGCAAGGCTATTCGTTCAACTATAAAAACATTTCCTGTCTTATTCCGGGCTAAGGCACTTTACTCAAAAGAAATGTACATGGATTTACTGGCCATGATGTTTTTACTGCTAAGTAAAGGACGTCAAAAAGGGCTAATGTCACTGGAAAATGATATTGAAGATCCTGAAAGCAGTGATATTTTTTCTTCTTATCCCCGCTTATTGAAAGATAAAAGCGTGATGAATTTTATGGTTGATTACCTGCGACTGATGATCAGTGGCAGTATGAACGCCTTTGAAATGGAATCTTTAATGGATGAGGAAATTGAAACCTGCGAAATGGAATATGAAACAACGGTTCACAGTTTGCAGACTGCAGGTGATGCTTTACCGGCATTCGGTATTGTGGCGGCCGTTATGGGGGTCGTAAACGCCCTTAGCGCAGTAGATAAACCCGCCGCTGAACTTGGTGCTTTGATAGCCCATGCGATGGTGGGAACCTTTTTAGGGATCCTACTGGCCTATGGTTTGGTGCTTCCGCTGGCGTCTCTGTTACGGCAGAAAAGTGCCGAGCAAATAAAAATGCTTCAGTGTATTAAAACTACGTTGCTGTCATGTATTCATGGTTCTGCGCCGCAAATTGCGGTTGAGTTCGGTCGAAAAACCCTCTTTACCAGCGAACGTCCGGGCTTTGCCGAGCTTGAGGAACATGTTCGCCAGGCGAAATATTCGGCCAATAATTCTTCCACAGGTGAGGCCCCATGAAGAACAACGGGACCGGCAACATTGTTGTTGTAAGACGCTCAGGTAATAAAAAAGAAGGTTTACATGGTGGTTCGTGGAAAATTGCTTATGCCGATTTTATGACTGCCATGATGTCCTTTTTTTTGGTTATGTGGCTGGTTTCTTCCTCCACGCCAGAGCAGCGTCATCAGCTTGCAGAGTATTTCAAAATCCCCATCGGCGTACCTATGGCCGAACATGGCGACAAAGATACTCAGAGCCAAAGTATTATTCCCGGCGGTGGCGAGGATGTTGTTCATCAGAATGGGGAAGTTCAGAAAACTGTTTTGCAAAAGCAGGAAGATCATTTCTATTCGGGAAATAAAACGCTGAAGCATGCAGAGTCAAAGCTGCACGACATCATGAAGACGGATGCCCGTCTGAACAAATTCCGTTCAAATTTACGTTTATCGTTGACCCCGAATGGACTGTTGATACAGATAACGGACAGCCAGGAACGCCCGATGTTTAAAGTTGGTAGCTGGACACCGGAAACCTATATGGTCGGAATTCTGGAGGCATTAGTGCCTGTTTTGAACCAATTACCGAATCACATAATGGTAACCGGACATACTGATTCGTTGCCTTATGCCGGCGGCGACGCAGGCTATAGCAACTGGGAACTTTCCGTTGATCGTGCTAACGCGGCGAGAAGAATACTTATTAATCATGGTCTGGAAGTTGGCAAATTCTTACAGGTTATCGGTGATGCTGACAGTATGAATCAGACCGGTACAGCGAAAGACGATCCCGTCAACCGTCGTATCAGTATCCTCGTGCTGAGTGAAGAGAAAGAACAAGAAATTATGAACGAGGATAAGTTGCTTAACAGTGATGTGACAGAACAAAAACTCTCTGCGCCATCCAGCACACTTGGCACCGCTAACCCGCCGTTACACCCCGCGTCCGAAATTCCTGTTCAGGAGAAGACGAAATAAGATGGATATCAGCGATTTTTATCAGACTTTCTTTGATGAAGCCGATGAGCTATTGGCAGATATGGAAGGGCATTTGCTTGAGCTTAATCCGCGAACGCCTGATAAGGAAAGCCTGAACGCTATCTTCCGAGCCGCTCATTCGATTAAAGGCGGCGCGGGGACATTTGGTTTTACCATATTGCAGGAAACAACGCATATTCTGGAAAATATTCTGGATGATGCCCGCAGCGGAAAACTCCAGCTCAATGAAGGCATCATTAATCTTTTTTTAGAAAGTAAGGATATTATGCAGGATCAACTTGATGCATATAAATCTTCCCGCTCGCCGGATGAGGACAGCTACCGGTATATTTGCGAGGCACTGAGACAGATGGCCCTGGAATCCAGGGAGGGCACTGTTAATAACAACACTCAGTCCGAGCCGATAAAAGAAAGTAAAAAAGATACAGGAACGGGAGAAGATATTTTAAAGATTACCCTCAGGGATCTGGGAGAAAAGGATTTCGAACCTCTTGTTGAGGAACTTAAAAATCTTGGCGAGTTGCAGGATCTTAAAATTGAGAAAAGCAGCCTGCAGGCTCGTATGTTTACCACTACCGCTGCGGATGATATTCTGGCGGTATTATGTTTTATTCTGGAACCAGAACAAATCACAATTGATGTTTGTGATGACGATTTTGTAGAAAATACCTGTCCGGATACAGGCGGTGTTGCGGGAGAAACAAACGATAGTGGATTTTCTGCAACAGCCAGTTCCCCGACTGGCGCTGCGCCAGCAAGAAAACTGCGTGGTGCCAGCGAATCCCGTAAACAAGGTACTGAATCCGGTAGTATTCGTGTCGCCGTAGAAAAAGTAGATCAGATAATTAACCAGGTCGGTGAACTTATTATCACCCAGACCATGCTTACACAGTTATCTGCGGGGCTGGATCCTGCTCAGTACGATTCGCTGATTAACAGTATTGCGCAACTCGAACGTAATGCACGGGATTTGCAGGCATCGGTGATGTCGATCCGTATGATGCCGATGGAATATGTCTTCAGCCGTT
The DNA here is from genome assembly GCF_005781105.1 of Escherichia sp. E2586. Taxonomy (NCBI): domain Bacteria; kingdom Pseudomonadati; phylum Pseudomonadota; class Gammaproteobacteria; order Enterobacterales; family Enterobacteriaceae; genus Escherichia; species Escherichia sp. E2586. Next base: position 12,275 of record NZ_VATN01000035.1, on the reverse strand, counting down.
TTCCGCGTTTAGTTCATGATCTTGCTAATAAATTAAATAAACAGGTAGAACTGACGCTGTGGGGCGGTTCTGCTGAACTGGATAAAAGTTTAATCGAACGCATTATCGACCCTCTTACACATCTGGTACGTAATAGTCTGGATCACGGTATTGAGCCGATTGATGTCAGGCTCGCTAATGGTAAACCTGCTACCGGTAGCCTGACGCTATCGGCAGAGCACCACGGCGGTAATATTGTTATCGAAGTCGTGGATGATGGCGCCGGCCTCAACAGAGAAAAAATCCTTAATCGCGCTCATGCGCAGGGCGTCGCTATTAGTGATAACCCCAGCGATGAAGAAGTCTGGATGCTCATTTTTGCAGCGGGTTTCTCCACCGCAGAGAAAGTTACCGATGTCTCCGGTCGTGGTGTTGGTATGGATGTCGTGAAACGAAACATTCAGGATATGGGCGGCCATGTGACAATCCATTCAGAGCAGGGGCGTGGAACCACTATCCGGATAATATTACCTCTGACGCTGGCAATTCTGGACGGTATGTCTGTACGCGTTGGGTCAGAAATTTATGTTCTTCCGCTTGGCGCAGTGATGGAATCGCTGATGTTACTGGAAATGCCGTTAAACAGAATGTCCGGCGGTGAGCTGGTATTGAAAGTCAGAGAGGAATATCTGGCCCTCATAGAGCTGAATAATCTTTTCGGTATCCAGAGTGATTTACAGAGTGTAAATGAAGGTATTGCGGTCGTCGTGCAAAGTGCTGGCGTTCGTTATGCGCTACTGGTTGATCAACTGATTGGTCAGCATCAGGTTGTCGTCAAAAATCTCGAACAAAACTATCGTAAGGTGCCGGGAATTGCTGCTGCCACTATTCTGGGGGACGGCAGCGTAGCTATGATCCTGGATGTTGCTGCGCTTTATTCCAGAACAGCAATGACGCCTGCAATAGTGGATTCCGGCAAGGTTCTCAATTAAGGAATACATTATGAAACTCACAGATAACGATAAGCAGTCGGCAAAAGAAAATGTCGGTAATGAATATTTAATTTTTACTCTTGGACAAGAAGAGTATGGGATCGAGATATTAAAGGTTCAGGAAATTCGCGGCTATGAACGTGTTACACGCATTGCGAATACCCCTGATTTTATTGCCGGTGTGACAAACCTTCGCGGCGTTATTGTACCTGTAGTTGACTTTCGCGTTAAATTTCATCTCGACACTGTCGCATTTGATGAAAACACAGTCGTTATCGTGTTAAGTTTTTCTAATAAAATAGTTGGGATAGTGGTCGATGGTGTCTCTGATGTGCTCTCCTTGTCACCCGAACAAATTCGCCCGGCACCTGATTTTAGTGGCGCAAAATTAGCTACGGATTACTTGCTTGGCTTAGGTACGCTTGATTCCAGAATGCTTATTCTCGTAGATATTGAAAAATTGCTTAACAGTGAAGAAATGCAATTGGTTGAGCGTACAGCAGAAATATCAGTTGACTAAAATGTTGCTTTAGTAATTTTCATGCTTACAGGTCAGGTGAATAATGATTTTTTCATCAAAAATCAGCGAGAAGCTCAGGTTCTTACCTGACTCATTATCTCTAAAAACAACTTTTATTATTGCCGTTTCTTTTGTTGTTTTGCTCTTCACTATGTCAAATATTATAACATTATATCATTTTATTGAGATTAAGAATAACGTTTTCAGGCTAACGACAGGTTTAGATCAGATCAATAAATTGTCAAAGACACGGCAAGCGCTTGAACTTGTCTTTGAAGAATGGGATTACCGTGACAATAGTAAATCCATGCATAACATGGAATCTGCTAAAAATTATTTCCATGAGTATCTGAATGTAATTTCTGATGATGCTAAAGTTGGTTCGAAATCCACTCAGGCAGTCAGTAATGCTTTTGCAAATGTTGAAAAGGCGTTTAGTTCGGGTCGACTGAGTGAAGTGCAAAAAGAGGTCGATAATTTTGTTATTCAGGAAAATGCTCTGGATGATTATGTCTATAAATATGATGAGCCTGAAGCTAAGGATATTATTAACTGTCTGTTAACTGACTCTTATTATGTTAGTATATTCTCTTTCGGTTTTTGGATAATATTATCGGTTGTTGGCTGGCTATGGTTAAAAAATAAAGTATTCTCACGATTTGAATACATTAAAGAATGCTTTTCTTTAATTTCTAATGGCGAACTTAACCATACCTTAGACATCGGTCAGAAAAACGAAATTGGCGAAGTTATTGAGCAACTGGATACTATGCGGCTCAATTTAAGCGAAATCCTTACAACGTTTAAAAGTTCAATTGAATTAATCAGTGACAGTACTGATGAAATGGCGCATGGCAACAGCGACCTGTCAACTCGTACAGAGGAGCAGGCGGGGGCATTACAGCTTACGGCTGCCAATATGGAAGAGATTAGTACGACAGTCGCGCATAATGCTGACAACGCAAAAAAAGCGAATGAATTTGCCAGCGCGGCAAATACGACGGCACAGGAAGGGCTGACGGCGGCGCAGGCGGTTACGGAAACCATCCGTACTATTGAGCAAAGTGTTAAAAAGATATCGGAAATTAACAAAGTTGTGGATGACATCGCTCGCCAGACATATATCCTGGCGCTTAATGCTGCTGTTGAAGCGGCAAGAGCCGGAGATCATGGACGTGGATTTGCTGTCGTTGCCAGTGAAGTACGGCATCTGGCTCAAAACAGCGCCAGTGCGGCAAAAGAAATCAATGAATTGATAACCACAGCCGTTGAACATGTTAATACAGGCAATGCGCTGGCTTCCAATGCGGGTAAGACGATTAATGAAATGGTAGATGCCATTTATGATGTCAACAGCATTATGAATGATATCTCACAGGCGTCTGAAGAGCAGAGCAAGGGAATTCAGCAGGTTGCGTATGCACTGACTGAAATGGATAGCGTGACGCAGCGTAATAGCATATTGGTCGGCGAATCGGAAACCATCGCACTGAGTCTGCATGATCAGGTCAGACAATTACAGGAAATGATCGCCTTCTTTAAATTACCGATTAATGATCTTTGATTATCCCCGATGCACATCAGATATAGCACCCTACCAGGGTGTTATATCTGCCATCGTTGTCGATAACTACGATTACTATTCCTGTTTTTCTCGTTACTACTCCTGGTTTGGACTGGTTAATTTTTAGTAGTAGGCTTAATCTATTTATATAGGATTAATATAAATGCCTTTATATTAGCCAGGGTAAACACCTGAGTTAATCTCATTAAATATCTTAAGTTGGTTTATTTTTGCTACAGATTTAACTTATTTTATGGTTAATAATATGGAAACAGATGCAACAATTGAAGAGGGTGTTAATATCTGCATATAACAAGCCGTTTTTTGGAGCTAATTTTATGCAGCAACCTGTCGTTCGAGTGGGCGAATGGTTAGTCAGTCCCGATGTTAATCAAATCAGCTGCAACGGGCGGCGGACAACACTCGAACCGCGATTAATCGATCTTCTGGTTTTTCTTGCTCATCACCCCGGAGAGGTGCTTACGCGCGATGAGTTGATTGACCATGTGTGGAAGCGTAATATCGTTACCAGCCACGTTGTAACACAATCTATTTCTGAATTACGCAAGTCATTAAAAAATGGCGATGATGATGAAAATAATGAATATATCGTTACTATCCCCAAGCGTGGATATAAACTCACCGCGCCGGTAATATGGTGTGCTGAAGAAATGGAATTGACGCCTGAACAATCCGATATTATGTCTGATACTCCGCCACCGACCAATGCCCCCACCATTACCGCACCTCAATTAACGGATAATCAGCCGCGTAAATATCATCATTTCCGTGTTGTTATCGTTTGGGCTATATTTTTACTAGCCGTGCTCAGTTGTGTATTTATGGTTGCAAAAACAGCAATTAAATCTAATTTAACGACGACCAATACTCAGCTTCTGCTGAATCCACTTGATATTGATATACACCTCGTTAATGGAAATGCATGTAATAACTGGAATTTACAGCTTTTTTATGCCGTTGGCTTAGGAAGCCTGGTGACATCCACGCTTAACACATTTTCTAATTATATGGTGCATGACAAAATAAACTACAGTGGCCATGTTTCGGGAAATTCAGGGAAAACGTTAACGCTGGAGTTTCTCAATCAACGTCACTATCGCGCACAGCAATGTTTTATGTCTGTCCGCCTGGTCGATCATGCGAACGGCGAGGTTATGCTGGATAAACGTTACTTCATTACGGGGTCTAATGAGGTTGCGATCCAGAATGATTTACTGAGCAATTTATCATCGGCGCTCTCGCTATCCTGGTCAGACAAAATGACGGAAATGATGAACCATTATCAACCCATTAAAAGTCAGTCTCTGGCACATTTTTTTGAAGCACATCAGTTGTTAATGCAGGGGGATGCTGCATCGCTAAACAAAGCCAGTGAAATCCTCGAAGACGTGGCGAAACAGTCCCCGGAATTTACCTATGTTAATGCTGAAAAAGCATTGATCGATATTTTTCGCCATACGCAGCAGTTGCTTGATGACAAACAGCTTAAAACGTTATATGCCTCGATGGAGAAAATTCGTAACAGCCCAGGGATCAAGGATTCAGCGATTTACTATCAGATTAAAACTGTCGATTTGTTAGATCGTGGCAACGTGGAGGAGGCGTATCAGGCAATTAATCTTGGTATCCGAAATGAGCTCTCCTGGCTAAACTATATCCTGCTGGGAAAAGTCTACGAAATGAAAGGCGAAAACCGTCTTGCTGCTGATGCCTATATTACCGCATTTAATTTGCGTCCTGGTGAAAACACGCTGTACTGGATTAAAAACGGAATATTCCAGACATCACTAAACCGCATCGTACCCTACCTTGAAAATTATTCTTCAGCAGAATAAATGAAGCCTTATCATATTTTTTCTTAAATAATATGATAAGGCGTTTTTTTCATGTCATCAGTCACCGTATTTATATTTTACGTAATCCATCATAAGTCAGATGAACTACGGTTTTATTCTTAAGAAAGTTACTTTAATTTGTTGATATTCAACAAGATTTATCTTTTCATGATAACCGTAGATAATCCAGATAACCTTTATGGTTCTCTAAAAAACATCATTTATATATCGTTTATTGTTTATTCATTTTATCTTTAGGACTTCATTCTCCTGAATTAGTACTCTTTTCTGTAGTCGGCCAGTCTGCAGCGTTGTTTACATGTTGACTAGTGCCTTGAATATTAAATCCAGGAGATTGAAAATATGAGTTCTGCCAAACAGATCGGGCTATTTGCCTGTACTGGCGTGGTAGCCGGTAATATGATGGGCAGCGGGATTGCATTATTACCCGCGAATCTTGCCAGCATTGGTGGTATTGCAATCTGGGGATGGATTATCTCTATTATTGGCGCGATGTCGCTGGCCTATGTTTATGCCCGCCTGGCGACCAAAAACCCGCAACAAGGTGGTCCAATTGCTTATGCGGGGGAAATATCTCCGGCATTCGGTTTCCAGACCGGTGTTCTTTATTACCATGCGAACTGGATCGGTAACCTTGCTATTGGTATTACCGCAGTCTCTTATCTTTCTACTTTCTTCCCTGTATTAAATAGCCCAATTCCAGCCGGCATTGCCTGTATTGCTATCGTCTGGATCTTTACGTTCGTCAACATGCTTGGCGGTACCTGGGTGAGTCGTTTGACGACGATTGGCCTGATACTGGTACTGATTCCTGTCGCGCTGACTGCTGTTATTGGCTGGCACTGGTTTGATCTGGCGACTTACCAGGCGAACTGGAACACCTCCGGTACGACTGACAGCCGCGCTGTGATTAACAGTATTCTGCTCTGCCTGTGGGCTTTCGTTGGCGTTGAATCTGCTGCGGTGAGCAGCGGCATGGTGAAGAATCCAAAACGCACCGTTCCGCTGGCAACCATGCTTGGCACGGCAATGGCCGGTATTGTTTATATTGCCGCAACCCAGGTGCTTTCCGGGATGTTCCCTGCCGACCGTATGGCTGCTTCTGGTGCTCCGTTCGCCGTTAGCGCCGCGACGATGTTTGGCGGCTGGGCCGCACCGGTGGTTTCTGCTTTTACCGCTTTCGCCTGTCTGACTTCCCTCGGTTCCTGGATGATGCTGGTTGGCCAGGCGGGTGTCCGTGCGGCAAACGACGGCAACTTCCCGAAAGTTTATGGTGATGTTGACAGTAATAACATCCCTAAAAAAGGCCTGCTGCTTGCAGCGGTGAAAATGACAGCCCTGATGGTGTTGATCACGGTGATGAACTCTACCGGTGGTAAAGCTTCTGACCTGTTTGGTGTGCTAACCGGGATCGCCGTGCTGTTAACCATGCTTCCTTACTTCTACTCCTGTGTTGATCTGATTCGTTTCGAAGGCGTCAACCTGCGTAACAGCGCCAGCCTGGTTTGTTCAGTGCTGGGTTGTGTCTTCTGCTTCATCGCTCTGTCAGGCGCCACGTCCTTCGAGCTGACCGGGACATTTATCGTCAGCCTGATAATCCTGATGTTTTACGGTCGTAAATTGCACCAGCGCGAACATGCTGCTGACGACGTTAGCAGCGTAGACACCCACTAATTCCCTTCGTTTCTCTGCGTTCCTCTCGTTCTCCCACAACGAGACGGGAGGAGCCAGCTCTATCAGGAGATATAAATATGAACGTTATCGCGATAATGAATCAGATGGGTGTTTACTTTAAAGAAGAGCCTATCCGTGAATTGCATTGCGCCCTTGAAAAACGGGGCTTCCACGTTGTCTATCCAAACGACCGCGAAGATCTGCTGAAGCTGATTGAAAATAATGCTCAACTTTGCGGCGTGATCTTCGACTGGGATAAGTACAATCTTGCTCTGTGCGAAGAAATCAGCGCCATGAATGAGTACATGCCACTGTATGCGTTTGCAAATACTCACTCTACCCTGGATGTCAGCCTTAACGAGCTGCGTATGCAGGTGCGTTTCTTCGAATACGCGCTGGGCGCGGCAGAAGATATCGCCTTAAAAATCAAGCAAAATACTGACGAATATATCGATACCATTCTGCCGCCACTGACCAAAGCCCTGTTCAAATATGTTCGTGAAGGTAAGTACACATTCTGTACCCCTGGTCATATGAGCGGTACGGCATTCCTGAAAAGCCCTGTCGGTAGCATTTTCTATGACTTCTTTGGTGCAAACACCATGAAATCAGACATCTCCATCTCGGTATCTGAGCTGGGATCTCTGCTGGATCACTCTGGTCCGCACAAAGAAGCGGAAGAGTATATTGCTCGCGTGTTCAACGCTGAACGCAGCTATATGGTCACCAACGGTACGTCAACCGCTAACAAAATCGTCGGTATGTATTCCGCTCCGGCGGGCAGCACTGTGCTGATTGACCGTAACTGCCACAAATCGCTGACCCATCTGATGATGATGAGCGATATTACGCCGATCTACTTCCGCCCGACCCGTAATGCTTACGGTATTTTAGGCGGTATTCCGCAGAGCGAATTTCAGCATGAAACCATCGCCAAACGCGTGCAAGAAACTCCGAATGCCACCTGGCCTGTACATGCTGTTATTACCAACTCGACTTATGACGGCCTGCTGTACAACACCGACTACATCAAGAAAACGCTGGACGTAAAATCCATCCACTTTGATTCCGCCTGGGTGCCTTACACCAATTTCTCGCCAATTTACAAAGGTAAATGCGGGATGAGCGGTGGTCGTGTTGAAGGTAAAGTGATTTACGAAACTCAGTCTACGCATAAATTGCTCGCAGCGTTTTCTCAGGCATCCATGATCCATGTGAAAGGGGATGTCAACGAAGAGACGTTCAGCGAAGCCTATATGATGCACACCACGACTTCACCGCACTACGGTATTGTCGCATCGACTGAAACGGCTGCGGCAATGATGAAAGGTAATGCCGGTAAGCGTCTGATTGATGGCTCTATTAATCGTGCAATCAGGTTCCGTAAAGAGATTAAACGCTTAAAAGGTGAATCAGAAGGTTGGTTCTTTGATGTCTGGCAGCCAGAGCAGATTGACCAGGTTGAATGCTGGCCGCTCAATTCTGACAACGGCTGGCATGGTTTCCAGAACATTGACAACGAGCATATGTATCTGGACCCGATCAAAGTCACTCTGCTGACGCCGGGTATGACGAAAGACGGCACGATGGACGATTTCGGTATTCCAGCGAGCATTGTGGCGAAATACCTTGATGAGCATGGCATTATCGTTGAGAAAACCGGTCCTTATAACCTGCTCTTCCTCTTCAGCATTGGTATCGATAAAACCAAAGCTCTGAGCCTGTTGCGTGGTCTGACCGAGTTCAAACGCGCCTTTGATTTAAACCTGCGTGTGAAAAACATGCTGCCGTCACTGTATCAGGAAGATCCTGAATTCTATGAAGACATGCGTATTCAGGAACTGGCACAGAATATTCATAAACTGATTTCTCACCATAATTTGCCGGATCTGATGTATCGCGCGTTCGAAGTTCTGCCTGAAATGGTGGTAACGCCGTATCGTGCATTCCAGAAAGAACTGCATAGCGAAGTGGAAGAAGTTTATCTGGATGACATGGTCGGTCGCGTGAACGCCAATATGATCCTGCCGTATCCTCCGGGTGTACCGCTGGTGATGCCTGGCGAAATGATCACCGCTGAAAGCCGTCCGGTACTGGAGTTCCTGCAGATGCTGTGTGAAATTGGCGCGCATTATCCGGGCTTTGAAACCGATATTCATGGTGCGTATCGCCAGGCCGATGGCCGTTATACCGTGAAAGTACTTAAGTAATTAAAGTAGTAAATTGATATAACAGTTTATTTCCTTCTGTCTTATATCGATCTATTGGAAGGGGCCGGTGAATACATGCTGTCGTTCACCGGCTTTATTTTTTTCCGCTGCTCATTCCTCTTTAGCAATATTCTCAACATCTCCTGGCCGTTAAACTAAGGCCAAATCCTGATGGTTTTCTCTTACGCTGAGTGTCAGTATGTGATAGTGCGCATACTACAAAAAAGTTAATTTCGAGAAGAAAATTAAACATAATTAAGAAATAAGATAAAAACTTTCTTTTCACCCAGAAAAGTATTGTAGATAAATGTTGCTCTGTAAAATATATACCTGCTATTAACCAGCACAGAAAAAGGAGAAGCAAGATGGAAGGATATGAGATTATGTTCAGTAACCGAAAAATTAAGTTTAGTCATCAGGTATCGATCAGTTTGTTACTCGGCGTTATCGGTTTTTTTGTTGTCATCGCAGGAATAGTTCTGTTGTGGCACAATTATAATTCATAGGTAATGCCTGAGTATTTCGTTTCACCATCAGGTATTTGACTGCTGATATAGCTGATGTGAAGGGTAATTCATTTTCCTGCACGTCAGCTCGTTGAATTATCTGATGTTAACGGGATATTTTTTGTTGAAATTGTCAGCAATATCAGGTTATTACATGAAGTAAGCGCTTACATTTACATAAATCTGTAGGCCGGATAAGGCGTTTACGCCGCATCCGGCAAGAAACTACGTCGGGCTAAATAGCCATTACCGCGCACATTCATGATGTCCGCGCGAAAACACCTACTCAAGATGTCTGGCGAGTACGTCATTAATTGACTGCTCCAACTCGTCCATAACTTCTTTTGTCAGACGATTAAATTCAAAAGAGATTGTTCGGCCATTAACGCGTTTACGCGCGTATCGGTCTTTGTCATCAAAAGCCCACAGCGAAACGACCTTCGCTTTCTCTTTTTTAGGCAGCGAGATCAGCAAAGACGATTTTTTCTGAATAAGCTTCAGCAGCTTATTTTTAATCTCATCTTCCGCAAGGCCACCTTCGCTCAGAATAAGATCAATATCTTCTGAAATTTGTTCGATCAGCGTGCTCAGTTCGACATTTTTCTCGGCGAGACTTTCGTCTACCGCAGCCAGTAATTTGTAATCGGAAAAATGAAGCTCCGACTGCACTGGGAACAGTGAAACCAGCTCCTGCGGAACGGAGGCCGCCTGCATGGCGCGGGAGACTTTGGCCGGTGACAGTTTTTCCTGTGCGGCTATCTGTTTCTGATTCAGCCCTGATGCCTTAAGCGCCATCAGGCGTAACCCAACTTCACGCAGGTTATGTTCTTTCGCCGTCTGAATATCTGCCGCCAGTTTACGAGCCTCATCGGCAGACACCGTTGAAGTGGTGACCAGTACTTTCAGCGGGGTATGGCACAAAATTGCCGCCGCGCGTCTGCGGGAACCATCAATAATTTCCACACCATCTTCCCGCTCAATACCGATGCAAGGGAAAAACTGTTGCAGGCGGAGCGTGCGGGTAATGTCTTTCAGGGACTCGCTGGTCAGCGAGGTCTGATCGCGACCGTTTATCTCCTGAATGACATAGGTTCCTTTTTCGACCTCATTGGCCGGGATTGTGCGCAACGAAAAAGTAACATGACGCCCAGTGGAGAGAGTAAAGATTTGCTCCTGAGACGGTCCGCCATCATCCTCGTGCAGCGCAGGGGTTTTGAAGGTACGGCCTATGGTGACTCTCTTGGCGCTCATCATACAACTCCGTTGGTTCTGATAAATTCAATGCGGTCGAATACTGCCCGGGCGAAATCTTCAGCGGCGTGGCGGGCATTTTTCAACGCTTCGCTGCTGCCGATATAGGTGGCTGGGTTTGCCGAGACAACGGTGTCGAAGGACTCGCCGCAACGCTCAAAGCCATCCAGTCGCGGTAACGCGACATCGAGCATATCGCCGCCAAAAATCTCTTTTGCCAGGCTATGGCAAAGCTTATGGTCGGATTTATTTGACAGTTTTGACATGAAGCCGATATTGCCCCGTAGATTACACTTCATGCCGGATTCATTAATAATTTCAACCAGTTCAGGGAGTCTGGTTAAATATTTCAGCGTCGAGTGGAAATCGACCTGTGCAGGCGGAACCGGCGTTAACAGCAGATCGGCTGAGGCGATGGCATTTTTGAGAAACGCGTCAAGGTGTGGGCCGCTGTCGATAAAGATGAAATCGTAATCCTTGCGCAGTTTATCAATCACATTCTCTTTCAGCACAGCGTGAACATTTTGCCCCGGCAGGTGTTCGGCGCATAACTCATCCCAGCGTGAGGCGATAAACGCATCTTCAATTGAGGCTGGCAGTACATCTACGCCCGGCACAATGGAAGGCACGATAAATTCTGAGAGTAACTCCTCGCGCGACACATTTTGCAGCATGGCCTGTGCGGAGGTGGCCTCCACCATGCCAATGGCCCGGGTGTGGTTGAGGAACATGGTTGCCGAAGACTGCGGATCGAGATCAACCACCAGGATGCGTAAGTCTTCATAAAGCAGGTGAGGGTGGGTGCGTAGCGCATGGGCCAGAGAAACGGTAGAGACCGTTTTAGACACGCCACCTTTCAGGTTGCCGATGAAAACGGCGAATGCCGATGGATAGCGGTCGCGATATTTAGGAACGCCACGGTGATGGTAAATGTCGATAATATTCTGAATCGACATGGCGTACTTGGTGGAGCTACCAGCGGGGCGCTTATCAAACACATAGCCGCTTTCTTCCATCTCGTTGACGGCGTAGTCCACGCTGGCGCGCGTGAGACGGGGCAGCCGGGCAAGCGCCGCCTTGGCATAGACCTGATAAAACTTGTTTTCCTGCAACTCTTCTTTCTGTGACTGAATTTGTTCGGTAAGAGAAAACAGCATTTTCTCTGAACGTTGCGCAACTTTTAACAGATGGACAGGCGTATCCATGATTTTCTGCCTTTATGCTGAAATGATGAATTTCGTCAAGAATGCTACATACAAGTGGCAAAGTAAACATTTCAGATGCAATAAGGTAAAAATAGCGGGTAGCGGCTCACTTATCTGTTGAGTTGTGAGCATCTTTGGGCGTTATTCGCCAGATCGGAGTGGGGCAGAAGGCCGGGTTATGTCGTGCTGATGACGTACATAAAGCGCCTGTCTGGATAATATCGTTGTTGTATTGCGTTCAACTTGATGGAACTCTGATAGCACTATTTTCAGTCAATACGCGTCAGGGCTATAGTCCAAAAACATCGGTAATATCAGGGTATTTTTGATAAAAAAAGCCTACGCAATAGATGTTGCTCAGGCTATTGGTGGTTGTTCAGATCCCACTACCGACAGAGGGGGCTGGATCTGCTACGTATGAAAGTGGAAGACGGTGATGTTATCCTGGTGAAGAAGCTAAAACGTCTTGGTCGTGGTGATCTCCTCCCTGAAAACAG